>SIBU01000012.1 GCA_009695005.1 Candidatus Tayloriibacteriota bacterium | reverse complement strand
GCATAATCAATCGCCTCGGAAATTTTCATCCACGGACCAGCAACTGGTAAAGCGAGAATTTCAATAGGTTTACCGGGATTGTAAAAGGCATCACCGGGGTAGAAAAATCTGTTGGCAAAAAAATAACCCGTATTTTGCACTAGTCCAAAAGTCTCATAAATCACTTCGTGCTTCTCTCCATACCCTTCCACATGAATACCAGAAAAATCCTTCGATCCCCCGTGTTCAAGAAGTTCGTACGAATTTTTTTCAACGTCGAGCAACTTACCTACCGCTTTATTCGTAACAATTTTTGCTTTAGGATTATTTTTTAAAACCATTTTTAGCGACTCAACATGAAGATGGTCAGGATGTTCGTGTGTAATAAAAATGTAATCAATATTTTTCGCCTCATTTTGCAATGTTGAATATGTTCCAGGATCAGTCATAATCCTCACTCCGTTTTCCTCAATAACTAAACAACAATGCCCAAGTTTTGTGATTTTCATAACTATACAATTTTACTAATTTCTTCGAGTGTAGTAAGCCCTAACAAGACCTTCTCAACTGCGTCTTGTTTCAATGTTTTCATACCGTGGCTAATTGTAAAAGCCTCCAATTCGCTCATTGGTGCCTTTGCCACAATCAAAGAACGAAGTTCACTTTCAAATTCCAACACCTCGAAAATACCTATTCGACTTTTGTAGCCGGTATCCCGACAATCAGCGCAACCTTTGCCCTTGAAAAATTTTTGGCTGTCCGAGGTTAAACCAAAATAGGAGAGTTGCGCTGGCTCAGGTTCGTATTCAACAGGACAAGACTGGCAAATTCTCCGCACCAAACGCCTAGAAATAATGCCATTGATGGCATACGCAATCATGCTGCGCTCAATATTCATATCAATAAACCTCGCAATCGTGCCAACGGTACTGTTCGAGTGAACTGTCGAACCGACAATGCGACCGATGAGAGAGACACTGATAGCGTGTTCTGCCGCTTCCTGGTCACGAATTTCGCCCACCATGATAACGTCTGGGTCCTGTCTAAGTATCGAACGCATTGCTCTTGAGAAAGTAAACCCACGTTCGGGTTTCAACTCACTTTGACGAAGCCATTCCAAATGAAATTCAACAGGGTCCTCAATGGTCATTATATTTTTCTCCTTGCTTTTCAATTCCTGGAGAAGAGAATAAAGCACTGTTGTCTTGCCGGATCCCGCAGGACCTGTGACAAGCACCATACCGGAATCTCGGGCAATGAGTTTTTTAACCGTAGCCAAAGTGTCAGGCATCATGCCAAGGTCACTGAGAGACAAGAGAGCATCAGGGCGATTCAAAATTCTCGCCACCAAGGACTCGCCATTAATACTTGGATAGATAGAAATTCTTACATCCAGAACACGTGGCGCTTTTTTACTTAAACCTGTTTGAGCAGAAGCATCGACAGATCCAGATGTAGTTCCGGATTTTGAAAAAATCCCCTTAAAGCGTTCCCCCAAAGTTAAGAGCGACGAACTTACTGCTTTTTCGGAAACAATATTTTTTGATTCACTAGAGGATGGCAATTGATAAAACTCAAAATGTCCATCTTGTGGCACTTCGTGAACTGTAATATCCAGGTTAGCCAAAACTTTTATACTATTCACCACCGATTCGAGCTGAGTGGTCGGCAAAGTGAAACGGTCCTCTAGAAGACCGTCAATTCTAAAACGAATTCTCATACTATTAGTCTGAGCTTCGAAGTGAACATCGGAAGCTCTTTCTTTTATTGCCAAGTCAAAAACCTCAGTGATAAAATCCTCGGCGCTCATTGTTTTTGGATCCGGAGTGGGCATTGATTTACCCAATCAGTATAGCATCTCTAAAAAAACGGGAAATATGAAATAAAAAGCTATGATAAATTTTTAAGAAATTTTTTGAATTCTTCCTTCGTTTCGGAATGTTCCAAACCATAACATACGGTCGCCTTCAAAAAACCAATCTTGGAACCGCAATCAAGCCATCTCCCTTCCAACTTAACACCGTAAACATCACCGGTGCGCGAAACAACATCGAGAGCGTGGGAAAGTCGCAACTCCTTTCCGTCTTCTACATTAACTTTTTTTAGAGCTTCGATAATTTCAGGAGTAATAATATATTTCCCGACGATAGCTAAATTAGAAGGAGCCTCATCAAGAGAAGGTTTCTCAACTATTTCACTAATCTTATAAACATTACCGCCAACATTTTCTGCCCTTACAATCCCCTTGGAGGACACAACTTCCGGAGGAACTTCTGCAAGAGCCACGATAGTTTTTCCATATTTTTCGTAAGCATCAACCAACTGTTTTAACGCTGGGGTTTTACCCATTACCAAATCGTCTCCAAAAAGAATCGCGACCGACTCCCCTTCCGCTAGATGCACCGCGGTCAGTATCGCATCTCCATCACCTTTCGGATATTTTTGTCTAGTGTATGAAAAACGGGCAAGATTTGAAATGTCGCGAACCATTTTTGCGGCAGAAGTTTTACCTTGCTCCTCTAAAGTTCGCACGAGTCCGGGGGCAACATCAAAATGGTCCTCGATCACCCTCTTTTCACGTCCTGTTACAAAAATAACATCTGTAATACCAGCTGACACCGCCTCCTCAACCAAAAACTGAATGGCGGGCTTATCGACAATTGGCAACATCTCCTTCGGTTGAGCCTTTGTGGCAGGCAAAAAACGAGTACCGAGACCCGCGACTGGAATAATGACCTTCGTAATTTTTTGAATCATAAAATATGGTTATCGAACAAGTATATCTTAAAATGGTGCTCTATTAAAACACATTGTTTTGTGCTTTTATTACAAATCCTTTAAGTCAGTCCCCAAACCCCTTAAATGCTCTACCAGACGTCCTGCTGATAAACCGACCAGATTCCAATAACCCCCTTCCACAGACAATATCCCGGGGATTTGAAACCTCCGGGTATTTGACTGGTGACCGCTTGATAAGCAGGTATTTCCCCTCCTTGTTTTTTAAAAATGCCTTAACACCGACTTGAAAAATCATTGCTTCATTAACGCTTAGCGTTCATCGGATGCATATGGGCCACAATAACAATAGCTGCAGCGATAAGTGCTAAATTTTTTATAATATATTGGCCCTCAAGAGTTGGGACCATAAAGCCAGACCAAGTTTCCTCCGCTAAAAGAAAAAGAGGCATTAGTGTTGTTACCATATGAAAAGCCAACATAGGTATAACAACTCTCTCGACACCTCTAAACAAAAATAGTAAACCTATCAAGCATTCAAACAACCCAAATAGAACAATAAATAAAGAAAATGTCATAAATGGAACAGTCTGTTCAAAAAGATGCTCAACTAAGGGCGTTGCTGGACTTAAACCGAGAACTTTCAACGCGCCAAACCAAAAAAATATTACAAAGAGCCCAAGCCTGGCGAATGGAACCGACAAACGACGACAAAATCTAATAAATGTGAGATCAAATCGTTCAATAATCATGATGAGCATATTGTACTACAAAATTAATCAAGTAATACACATTCACCGCTTCTGAATACTCTGAAAAAGATATATAATGCATCTATTATTATTTTAATTCTAAAATTATGAGCGAATGTAGATGTGAACATGAAAGCCACGGGAAGAAATGTGATGAGCATTGTGCCCACGGTTTTTCATGTCTTAAGGGTTTCTTTTTTGTAAGGTGGATTTTGGGATTTATCATTATTGCGAGCATCTTTTGCTTAGGAGTTTCAGTTGGACGCTTTGTTGGAGGAGTTGATTCTGGAAATTATAGATACGGCCACGGCAGTTACAAAATGATGCATAGTTACATTATTCAAGATCCTAGTTTGGAATACTAGACAAAGCATCTATTCAACAAAAAAACCGGCAATAGCCGGTTTTTTTGTGGTTGCCGTTACAGAGGACGTTAGAACTGTTTTTGAGAGGACGGATGATACGAGTGTCTGTATTCCCCAAGTAAATTAAGAATGGTCGTCTTATTACACAGCTATTTGTTGAGGACTACCCTTAACAAAGGCGATACTTCCCTCATCGTCATTAAGCACAGCAACAATATTTTCTTTTATACTTGCAACTAAATTTGGATCGGCCTCCATATAATAAAATCTCTCTGAACCATGATACGGGTATGGCACTACCCTGCCTTTGTCTGACACATTATCATGTAACTGGATACCGCCTTGTCCCAAAAGACCATCAACGCCCTGAAAAAATTTTGCGAAACCCTTAATAACTTCATTGTCATATTCTTTCTGGTCTACATATTTGTCCCATTTACCTTCGACGAAACCGGAACCGCCATTTAAGACGGCGTATGAATAAATCATATCGTAGGGTCCATGTTGCTCAATTTCTTTATAAAGGGCAGCCTGAGAATCGGCCAAATCCCACGCATCACCTTGTATAACCTGCATTTGCGGTTGATGGCTTTCAGCTTGAACCCCACTATGAGCAATATCAACTTTCTCTTTTGAATATTCAACCCCACAAACATCGGCTCCCAATATTTTTAAAATTTCTGATAGAGATCCGTGATCATCACCTATAATTAATATTTTCTTACCCGACAAAACGGCTTTTAGCTCTTCCAAAGGTTTACTGACGTCCAAAACATCTCCTTTCAAAAAGGAACCTATGTGGTACAACTCTGTAGTTTTATATTGATATGGAAAGTAATCTTGGTATTCTTGCTTAAACGCGAGAGCTTTCTTTTGTTGTTCTCCGAAAAGATTAGGGAATATTTTCAGCATTCCCATAAAAAGACCTTCTTTTATTGCAAGGCTTCTCTTTTGCACCTCTTCCAACTCTTTAGGATTTGCCAGAGGTTTACCCAACAAATCTTCCATCATATGGATTGCTGAAGATTTTCTTTTTTCGAGATTTTCTTTTGTGTTGCTAGGTGCTTCTGTATTTTCCATATCAAAAGCCTATCAGGTTAGAAATGAAAATACAAAGCACTCTAAGTGTTTATTTGAGAAAAATATCGATGGATGCCGTAATGGAGGATGTTAGAACTGTTTTTGAGAGGATATATGACGCTGGTCTGCATATTACGAACTTTCAGTAAAACTAGCTGGACAATTTATAATCAAATTCATTTAACAATTTAAGTAAATCGTTTAAAATAACAGGGGAAAGTACTACTGCATATTTATCGCTACCTTTTGTAAAAATGACCTCTACCCCATTTCTAAATACTCCCTTACTTAATCTTAACGAGATAATTTGTTTTTTGTCTATTTCCTCACTAAAAAAGAAAGGACTGACAATTATTTTGTTTTCGTTAATTTTTATACTTCCAAATGGCCACGTAGCCCTGATAACAAAAAACAAATTATTAACCTTATGAGGGCCAATTACAGTTGCTCTTAATTTCTTGAACTCTTGTTTCACTTATAAAGATTGTAACACACCTAAACCAAACAAACATTGCACAAAAAAGTAACCCTGATTTAAAACACTTACTGGTGACTATCTGGAAGCTCTAATTAAAGGGTCGATACACTCTTCCTACTTCTTCGCCATTGGAATGCATCAGAAGTTTAGGAAAAGATCTTCAGCCCGTGTACAAAAGCCAAATCGTTGGCTTACTTAGTCACCCACGCAAAAACCGGCTCTCGCCGGTTATTTCGTGGGTGCCGTCGTAGAGGATGTTAGAACTGTTTTTGAGAGGAGAAACTATAAGAATACCTATATTCCTGCTTTTTGCCCTACCCCTCAACCCACTATTTCATAAAATAATCGAGAAGAAACCCGCCGCAACTTTCGTCGCTAAGCGGGTTTAACGTATACTAATTTTCTTCATCAAATATTCATCGATCATCAAGGTCATCTTCGGGATCTGTCTGACAAGCAGCCCAATCTACACTCCGGAGATCCTCCTGAAGCAGTCCACACTCGTCATCTGACATTTCGCCAGAGACAATACCTGCAGTATTGAAATCTCCTTCTTCAGGGGGTTGCCCCTTTGTTAGAGACTCTAGTGCGCAATTGTAGCAGGTATCCTGAAATGAATCGCGATTACTTAATTCTTCAACGTGCTTTACGAACTTTTTACCACACGACCAGCACTTTGTTTCGACTTGCATATGTATCCTTATTTTAACCACGTCATGCGTGGGTTGATAGGACACATCATCCCTTCTTACACTCTATGTGTGGGAGGATACTAGCTCGGTTGCCGCCGTACCCAGTAATGGCAACTTTGTCTTCCTCAAACCGAGGGAAGTAGGCTAGATAACTTAATGAACCCGAACGAGATTTTATCACACGATATGTGTAAAAGTCAATAGTCTTGGTTTAAACAAAAAACAGCCCCCGGAGTAAGGGTATTTTTGGAAAAAATAATGATGGGCACCTGTAGACGGCCTGACTCGGCCACGACCGATTACGGTCGGCTTCGCGGCCTCCGGCTTTCACCTCCCGATAGTCATGCTAGAGATATCGGGAGTTTCTCCTTACAGGAGCAGTGCACCTTTCCTATTTACTCGCCATAGGAATGGTTCGTAAATTTAGGAGAAGGTCTTCAACTCCCGAACGTAAGCCAAATCGTTGGCTTACTTAGTCACCCACGCAAAAACCGGCTCTCGCCGGTTATTTCGTGGGTGACTATCGGGAATGTTTCCCTCGACTAAAACTTTTTCGTCAAAAAGTTTTGTCTGGGCACCGCCTCGCCCCCGAACTCTGGTGAGTTCGGACTTCGTGAGCTCCGGCGTTCGACCCCCTAACCAAAACTTCGTTTTGATTTAGTCACCCAAATACGACAAAGCCCGCCTGAGCGGGTGTCGTATTTGGGTGACTATCGGGAGTTGAACCCGAACTAAAAGCTCCACAGGCTTCTGTGCTACCGCTACACCATAGCCACCATATTGCCTCGAATACGAGGAAATCACAGGTAACAATACCCAAATTTTGAATAAATTACAACGACACGCAATTTAGATTTTGAAAATACGGCTACTTATAATCCGGTGGTTGCTCAGTGATTCCTGATTTATGATTACTCAATCTTGCCAAAGCATACAACAACGAGGAAAGGCGATTAAGATAAGCGAGCGTATGTTTGCCTATTTTTACCTTCCCATCATCTACCACTGCCACCACACGACGTTCAGCGCGACGTGAGATAGTCCTGGCAACATCAAAGAAGGCTGCGAGTTCTGTCCCTCCTGAAATAAAAAAGGTTTTAATAGGTGGCATCTCTTTTTCAATAGCATCAACAAGTTTTTCAACTTCTTTCACTTTACCTGAAATAATGGTTTTGACTGCTCCAGCAAGTTCAGCCTGAGCAATAAAAAGATTTTGTTGAACACCATGAATAACATCCCCAATTCTAGAATTCCCTATCATCAATCCAGAATCTTTTGCCCTTATTTTACAAATTCCAAGAAAAGAATTGGTTTCATCAAGCGAGCCCAGAGCTTCTGCAATTGCGGAACTTTTTGAGATTCTCTGATCACACCCAAACGTTTTGGTTGTACCGGTATCGCCTTTTCGAGTGTAAAGCATCTTATAAGTATAAAGTTAAAAGTTAAAAGTTGGAAGCATTAACCAAATGATAAGTACATAAATCTAAAAATTTGAAATGCTAAGCAAAGATGGCCTAAGTTTAATAAAAACGCTACAATGATAAACAATTATTTAAACACATGGTAATAAAAAATCTTCTAGATTTTATAAAAACGGAGATAAAACAAAATCGATCCGAACAGGAAATCAAAGGCTTCCTTGTCGAAAAAGGTTGGTCCATCAACAACGTAGAGGAAGCTTTCCGTATTCACCGAGCAATGTTACCGATACCACTAAAGCCTGTATGGCTTAGAAAAATATTTACAATTGAAATTCCACTCTGGCTGACCTTTATAATTCTTACATTAATTTTAGGTATCTCAACTGCTATAATTTTCTCAGCAAAAGAAAAAGTTTACTCTTACAACCTTACTACTCCAGACAAACCAAGTCCGGAAAAAAACATATTCGAATATGGTTCTCAACCAAGTCTGTCTAACCCAGATTTTTTCAAAAAAACCGAACGCCGCTTCCTAACTGACGGTGTAAGTTTTATTGAAGCCAACCTCGAAACCATGAAACTTTCTGTTTACCAAGACGGAAAGTTAGTCAAAACTGTGCCCATTGTCGCAAAAGGAAAAGAAGGTGTATGGTGGGAAACTCCTGCCGGTTTATACAAAATAGAGTCCAGAGAGAAAAATCATTTTTCAAGTTTTGGAAAAGTTTTTCAGCCTTGGAGCCTGGCTTTTCAAGGAAATTTTTTCATTCATGGTTGGCCTTATTACGAAAATGGCACACCTGTCGCCTCTTCATTCTCTGGAGGGTGCATAAGACTCTCGAGCGAAGATGCGGAAGAAATATTTAATCTAGCGGTTGTCGGCATGCCGGTGCTAGTTTTCGAAAAAAATAATACTAAGGACGATTTTAACTACGAAACGTCAAAACCTGAGATTACAGCAAAAAAATATCTCGCAGCAGATCTAAAAAACAACTTCGTCTTCTTGCAAAAAGATTCAAACATCTCTGCCCCTATCGCTTCGGTCACCAAACTAATTACGGCACTTGTAGCTGCGGAATACATAAATCTCGACAAAAATATTACAATAACCAACAGCATGATTGTTAAGACTTCCAAAGCCCGACTTGCAGCAGGAGAAAGCATCGGATCATTCCAACTTCTCTACCCGCTACTCCTTGAATCATCGAATGAAGCAGCTGAGGCATTGTCGCAATCTATAGGGCGTGATCGTTTTGTAAAATTCATGAACGCCAAGGCGGCATCATTAGGTATGACAGAAACAAAATTCGTAGACCCGTCTGGATCTGGTGATGGAAACATTTCAAACGCAGAAGAACTCTTTTCTCTCGCCAAATATATTTACAACAACAGAAGTTTTATTTGGCAAATGTCAGCAGGAACATTAAACCACACAGCGTACGGCTCAGTATCTTTCAAAGGCATCGGTAATTTTAATTTATTCGGAGGACGTGAGGACTTCATCGGCGGTAAGGTTGGCCAAACAACTGCCGCTGGAGAAACAATGGTGGCACTCTTTGATCTGGAGGTGCGCGGTGAAAAACGTCCCATTGCAATCATTATCTTGGGCTCAACTGACGAGAAAGGAGACGTTGAAAAAATCCTTGAATACGTAAAAGTAAATTATAGATAGGTTTCAAATTGTGCGCGGGAGAGGAGTCTTGAATCTTACAGATTCTGTACACCTTTCGCATTCCGAAGACGGAATATGCTCAAGGTCTTCAAGTCCTCTCGCGCGAGCCAAGCAGTTGGCTCGCTCCGCGCACAAAAAATGTGCTTCGCTTATTTTATGTGCGCGGGAGAGGACTTGAACCTCCACGCCTTACGGCATACGCACCTCAAGCGTACGTGTATACCAATTTCACCACCCGCGCATTCACTTTGCCATTATGCCCGATTCTAGATTTTTTTCAAGAAGAACCCCCGCCTGTCGCAAAGCGACAGGCGGGGGTTCTAAATTTTAATTAATTTATCTTATTCCGCCTTCTTGTCCACCACAGTCTTAACTACAATTTCTGCAACAGTATCATCAGCGCGGACAGCTCTAGAATTCCTCATTTCTCGACGAATTTCTTTGGCGGCCTTTTCGCGGATATGATAAAGCTTTGCTCTGCGAACCTTTGAACGACGGAGAATTTCAACTTTTTCAAGAGAAGGCGCGTACAAAGGGAAAATTTTCTCCACACCGATGCCGTCAATAACCTTACGGACAGTAAAAGTAGCACCTGGTTCTGAACCATGCTTGCGAGCCAAAACCAAACCTTCAAAAGCCTGAGAACGGGTCTTTTCCTTGACCTTATCCTTCTCCATAAAACGTTCGGTAATTTTCTGCCAAACACGCACAGTGTCCCCAGCTCGAACATCGAGCTTGGCGCGAGCTGCTACATCAATAGGCGAAATAGTAAAATCCTTTGTTGTCATAGTGGGAGTACTCTACCACAGGTAGATTTAAGATTCAACCTACCTGAACTGACTCTTTGGTCAGGCGAGGATATGGAGTTCAAAATCTGACAAACTGTCAAGAAGGAGTAAAAAAAAGAAAAACCATCCGTCGTTTTGGATGGTTAAGGTTCGGTTTCACTCAAAGGTTTAGTCTGAAGAAAAGCAGGGACTATTTCCGTTACAGCACCCTGCATTTTAGCCAATCGTTCAGGCGAGATAGGAAGACAGTCACTTTCACCTTCCAATGCATCTGTTTTCATAAGGAGGACCGAAGTAAAAGCCTACTAGCAAAATAGTAATCTGTTGATTTTTTTGTCAACGAAGTTCTACTCAAAATATTTAAGGGCCTTCTTGAAATCCTCCGGGTACGGAGCTTCAACTGTAATTGGTTTGCCGGATGGCAACATAAACGTGATTGAAAAAGCATGAAGCGCCTGACGATTAAAGCCGAGCGCACATTCTTTCTTGGAAGCATAGAGCTTATCGCAAACTACCGGGTGGCTTATAGCCTTAAGATGAACGCGGATTTGATGTGTCCTACCAGTCTTAGGGTGAACATCGAGAAAAGAAAAACCATCATATCGAGCGAGAACTTTATATTCCGTCACGGCCTCGCGTTCCTCCCCTCTTCTGCCACGCTCGGCGGTCCATTTTCGGAAATCTCCAGTACTTCGAGCTATCGGTCGATCGATAATTCCTGAATCATTTTTCATTTCCCCATACACAAATGCCCGATATGTTTTTTCCATTTCACGTTCCTGAAATTGTTTTTTTAAAAATTCAAAAGCCTTCTGGTTTTTCGCAATCACTAAAACACCGGATGTTTCTCTATCCAAGCGATGTACGATGCCGGGACGATCAACCATGTTCCCATTTGAAAGTATTGTAGGTTCCCCTACTCCTTTTATTTCTGGATAGTGTTCCAAAATCCAGTCAGTCAAAGCCGGCTCTTTAGTCTTCCCATCGGAATGCACCACCAAACCAGCTGGCTTGTTCACCACCAGCAAATCTATATCTTCATATAAAACAGGTACGTCCATACTTGTTATTTTCCATTCCGTCGCTCTCTCCCAGAAAATTCAGCGATAATTTCCTTGAATTCTTCCTCGCTAAAATCTGGCCATAAAGTTTTAGTGAAAAAAAGTTCACTGTATACCCCTGCCCAAGCAAGAAACCCTGATAATCTCATTTCACCGCTCGTACGAATAATTAAATCGGGATCGGGAACACCCGCTGTCCACAAAAGACTACCGAACTCCTTTTCGTCTATCTCTTTCCCCAACTTAACCGCCTTGTTAACTGCATCGAGAATTTCCGCTCTACCACCATAAGAAACTGCAAGAACAATCGTTGGTCCAGGAAGTTTATCCGTCTCCTCCTCAGCTTTTTTCATCAGAACTTGTAATTCTGGTGAAAAACGTTTTATATCACCGGCAATCTTTACTCTATAGCCCTCTTTTTTAATTACTTGAAGTTCAGTAGTTAAAATCCACCTTATCAAATCCATCAGATACGCAACCTCCTCAGCCGTTCGGTTCCAGTTCTCAGTAGAAAAAGCAAAAACCGTAACATAATCTATACCGAAAGTTTTAGCCCAACCCATAACATCTTTCAGTTTGTCGTAACCGCGCCGATGACCTTCGAGAGTCGGCAAACCCTTGGCCTTTGCCCAACGACGATTGCCGTCCATTATTATACCTATTGATTTTGGAGTCATAAATTACAAACTAAAATTTCTGATTTCTTACTTAGACTTCAACTTAAATTCTATCAAAAAAATTACGGTAAATTATTTTAAAATCAGAAAATTTTCTCTGGGGATCTAACCACTCATCCTTCACATTCCTAACTTTAGAAAAAAAACTTCCCTTTTTAATAAAAAATAAATAGTGTTGAAGTTCTTTCTCCTCACCCTCAACAACCACCATAACATTTCCGTCAACCAGATTTTCAACAGTACCTTTCAAACCAAGGCTCAAAGCCTTTCTCTTGGCAAAATCACGGTACATTACACCTTGAACCCTGCCCGACACAACACATTCAAGTCTTTTCAACATAGTTGGTGCTAGAGGACTCGAACCTTACAGGTTCAGTCCCCTTATTGGTTAATTTCCTCATTCGAAGCGAACTCGAAATTAAGCTCAATAAGGCTTCGAGTCCTCTCCAAAAAGCGCAACTGCGCTTTTTTGTGGGCGCTAGAGGACTCGAACCTCTGACCTACCCGGTGTAAACGGGTTGCTCTACCAACTGAGCTAAGCGCCCAAACATCAATTAACCTCGGCAGGAAATCTTGGCTACCTCCGCGGGTACTTCTCCATCTCGGGGCCTCGACAAGGAAAACCTTTCGATTCCCTACACATCCAGCACCTGTAGGAAATTCGACCCTTACAGGGTCAGTACCCCCGATTGGCTCGTGCTTCGTAATACCCAAAATAGTATTCGAAGACACTCGGCTCAATAGGGCTTCGATTCCTACACGTCCCGCCCCCAGCGGGACTCGAGGGCACAAGCTTTCGCTTCGCTCTCGCTTGTGCCCTCGGTAGGAATCGAACCTACATCAATGCCTTAGAAGAGCACTGCTCTATCCATTGAGCTACGAGGGCGTGGATCAAACTACAACCAACAACTTACAACAAAAATGAACAAATTGAAAGCCCATATGCACTTTGCCGTCGAAATCAGCTTCCTCAACTTAAAATTACCTACCAAGACGGATCCTCAACCTTCAAACCATTTTCTCTTAATTGATCAAATGTCATTTTCTTGGTGCTAAAAAGTTGAACAACTTCGTCTATATCAAGGATCTTCACGACCACCTGTTTTGAAGGAACCTCACCTGCTGAAAACTTCAATTCACCTTGACCAATGCTTCGGTATAGAAAAAAGTTTGATATAAAAGTTAAAGCTACTCCAAAAAGAAAAATTATTACCATAATTTTCCAATGAAGCAGTGCTCTAGTTTCGACCAACGAAACAGAACCTCTCTTAAAAGAATTACTCGATCTGAAACTAAATAGTTTGCTAAACATTTCCATTTTATTTTAACTTCAATACTCCGAAATCCAAAGCAATCTTCCACACTGAACCTGAAGACGCGAACTTCTGATTTTGGCCAGAAACTCTAGACCCGTTCACACCTTTACCTAATTCAACTTTCTCTATATTAATTTTATAAGGCATAAGTTCAGTTAAAGATACAAAATTATAAACATCACTCCACTCACCCGTTCCTTCTAGATTTATTTTTACAATTTCATAAATATCCCCAGAGATATCGGATGGCACAATCTCGACAGAATTAAGCTTAAATGAAATATTTTTACCATTTTCTAGTGTTTGGAAATAATTCAAAAAAGGCACCATGCCGTCCTTAGAAATTGCATACAAATCGAGTTGCTTTCTTTTTTCTGCTGTTTCAGCAACCTTTTCCTTAACTACAGAAAACAATTTCTGTTTTTCATTTATAGCTTCAACTTTTTTTACTAGATCAGCGATATGTAAATTCTTTTTCTGAATTTCAAAAAACATCCAGACATACGCGCTAAACACAAGCAAATTACCAATCAAAATGGACAGAAAAAGTGTTCGTATTTTTTTAATTTTGTATATCTCAGGTTTTTTCATGCTATTTAATCTTTACGGAAATGGAAAATTTTATATCAACGGCATTTGCGAAATTTGATGGTGGTACACTAACTTCGGAAAATATTTTTTTCCCACGTAAATCCTCGGAAAAAGACCTAAGGGAATCCCTACTCTTCGCTAAACCCGTAACTATCATGGTTCTTGCATTTTCTGATTGGTGGCTGAAGTACAAGCCATCAATTTTTATATCCGATGAACGACTCTTTATAATCTCAGCAAACAATTCATACGCGTATGAATCTGACAATCCCCTACTCAAAGTGGCCACCTTCATGTCTGTGTTTTTCGCCACATCAAACGGATCGTCTTTTAAATGCATGTCGACACCTTTGGACAAAGGTTCGTAAACAGATTCTAAATCAAACTCATTTTGATACGAGAGAAAGAGAGATGGCGCAAGAGAGACTAGAGCAACCACACCAAGAATGCATAAAAAAAACAATGCGACGGTCGCGAGGCGTAATCGGTACTCCTTTAATGCGGCTCTCTGTTCTTGTTGTGGTAAAAGATTAAACATAAATTATTGTGGAAGCGCCAAACCTATGGCTCGCGCATAATCAAGCGAGTCCAAGTGTGAAATTTCTGGAATACAATCGTCAAAAGAAAAGGCGTTCCTCCAAACATTGCCGATTTCCGTGGGAATTTTCATAGCGGAAGAAAGATACTCGTCAAAACCTACAAAGTTAGCGTCGCGTCCACACAAAATAATCTTATCTACTCTCTCCACATCTGTACCGGAAGGTTTTTTGTGTGTCTGCCAATACACCAGAAGTTTATTAACTTCGTCTTTGATCGCAGAAATCGTATTCGGGATTGCAAAAAAAAGTTCCATATTATCTGAATTCTTTACGAAACCTCTTTCCTCCTTTATTTTTTTGGCCTCTTCGTTATCTATTGAAAAGTGCTTGGCCAAAGCCTCCGTCAAAGCGGCACCTCCTATAGGAATCATGAGACTAATCTGAACCACCCCTTTACTTACAATCGAAAGCGCAGTATGAACCTCTCGCACATTTACAATCATAAAAGTATCGAGGCTACCCTTAGGAATCATTGCCCTTCTTAAAGCAGAGGCCTCAACGTTAAATGAAACCGGCTTAAGTCCCGCCTCTTTTATAATATCAAGATACGTACTAACCACCTTTGAAGGTAAGGCAGAAACACTTACGTCAAAATGATCACTTTTTTCTGATCCTGGAATTACCGCGTAGTCAAAAATTACATCCGCTGGGGCGATTGGAACATTTTCCTCAAGACGCAACTCGATCGCTTCCCTAAGATTTCCTGCTGCTTCTTTTGGTATTTCGGTTTTAAACAAATACACTTTCTCTTCCGGAAGGGTAGCTCTGACAAACTCCATTGAAAGCTCTTTTTGTAGTGACTTAAGGATTTCCGTAATTGCTGGTTTGTCATTCACGTAACCATCCTGAATCACACCAGAGGGTATCCGACGAGACCCGTACCTCCCCAAAGCTATCCCATGACCTTTTTGAACAAACTCAACGACATGGACATAGTGTCCGGTAATCGCCAAACCCATCGGCCGCATTTCTAAAAATTTTGGCAGAGGAAAATAATCTGAAAATATTTTTTTCATAAGATTGTTTCAGAAAAACACTTCTGAGGTCTTGCAAATATTATACTATGCCCTAGCCCGTTAAGAAATGAGAATTACCTAACTGGAGAGTGCTTCGCCTTCCAATAATCTACAAAATTGGGAATCATTGAAACAATGATAATCAAAAGAATAATCGGCAAAATGTAATGATCGATGCCAGGAACAGTTTTTCCCAAGATATATCCGGAGGAAATCAAACCAACTGTCCAACCAAACCCACCAACAACATTGTAGGTCAAAAAAGTTTTGTATTTCATGGAACCGATACCAGCCAAAATCGGAGCAAAAGTTCGAACGATAGGAATAAATCTGGCCAAAACAATGGTTTTTTTACCATATTTCTCATAGAAAATTTTAGTTCTTTCTAAATAGGCTCTTTTAAAAAACCTAGAATCCTCCCTAGAAAAAATCCTTGGCCCGACCTTCCTACCAAAAGCATATCCGACAGAATCACCTAAAATAGCCGCAAAAAACGAACCGAAAAGAAGTGGCCAAAAACTTAAATACCCTTGCGAGGCCAGAAGCCCAGCTGTAAACAAAAGCGAATCGCCGGGAAGGAAAAAACCAAAAAACAATCCTGACTCAGAAAAGATAACCACAATTACACCCAAGGTACCGAGAGTTTTTACCAAAAATAGCGGATCTAGAAAATTCATATTTATTTGGCCTTAGTGCCTGGTGGAATATCCCCTTGAGGTTCGAGCAAAGAAAATTTACCATCTTCCGTAGAAACGGCAAAAAGCATTCCATTACTCTCAAGTCCGCGAATAGTTCTAGGCTCCAAGTTGGTTACAAACATACAACACTTCCCTATCAAAACGACAGGGTCAGGAAAGTACGTGGCGATGCCAGAAATAATCTGTCTAGGAACACTTTCGGAAAAATCCACCAACAGCCTTAATAGCTTGTCAGTTTCGGGAACCTTTTCTGCAGAAAGGATTTTTCCCACCGTAATTTCCACTTTTTTAAAATCATCAAATGATATTTTTTGTTCTGGATTCATAAATTATAACTTACGGTTTAAATACGACTGCAAAATAATCGCTGCGGCTGACGCATCTAGCATAACATTGCTAATCTTTGGTTGCCTCATTCTTAATCCAGACCGCCTACTTTGTTTCGGGCGATCATTCATCCTGTCGGCTGCGGCTGATGTCAAAAATTCTAGCTCAAGAAAAACAGGTAGACCAGTTTCCATTTCAATAATCTTTTTAAATATTCTGATGCTAATCATAATAACGTTGTCTGCACCTTTATAATCTTTTGATTCTCCGAGTACTATTGCCTCGATTTTTTTCACATCAATTATCTTATTGATTTCAGAGAGTAAACTTGAATCATTTTTCAATACGGAAAAAGGTAAGGCAAACTCCCCCGCTTCATCAGAAACAGCCACCCCTATCCTTTTTGATCCATAATCAATCCCAAGATAACGCATAAAAGACATTATACACGCGACAATCACTAAAAAAAACTAACTGAATTTCAGGATGTTGCCTCGGTGGTGTCGTCTGTTATACTAAACGACATGAAAGAAACATTCGATATAAATGACCTTCCTCTGCAAAAGATCCCTACTCCTAAGCAAAATATCGAAGCCTTCGCTGAGAGTGAGGCTTTACAACTGTCAAAACTATTGGAGGAGAAAGTAAATTTGCTAACAAGTGAAGCGACACAAAAAATGGCAAAATATGTTGCTCTTTTCAGTATGGCAAGTCTAATGGCAGTCAGTAGCAATGATCCTATAAGGGAGTTACCAGAAACCAGAGCGACAATAGAAAAAGCAAGAAGAGAATTTGGCAACCTCTCCCACCCAACCAAATCGGATACGAGAAACTAATATGAAAAACGAAATTCTTGGAAAACTTTTCACTCTTTTGGAATTCGCCACTTGCTCAAGCGAAGATAAAGAGCGAATCCGTCAGGTTTTAACTAATCACTCCGAAAAAGATTTGAATCAACTTTTGGCGTTAGTCGCCACTGACAAAGATGCAGCCTCAGTCTTTTTCGAAAATCTCTCTCAAAAAATGAACTCAGACGGTGAAAACACAGAAGCTCTAGTCGCCTCCGAGTTAGAGATGCTCAGGATGATGGTTTAATTGTTTTCAGATCAACAATCAAAACAAAAGAGCACTGCCCCCTGCAGTGCTCTTTTCTTAACCCTCAGGACAAAGTTCGGGATCCAAATTTAATGCGGAGGAGGTGAGATTCGAACTCACGGTACCCTTTCGGATACGACAGTTTTCAAGACTGTTCCTTTAAACCGCTCAGGCACTCCTCCCCGCTTAACTTTGCCATGATAGCAAAAAAACCTCATTTTGCAATGAAAAACACATTACAAATAGACAAAAATAATAATCCGTCTGATCTTCTTGCAATTTGAAAAAATGTACCTTAAATCAAGAATTCTCTGAGGGGTGAATTAAATTACAAATTTTCGGTTATACTAAAAGCAAAGATACCAAAATATCAACTAAACATTATGAAAAAAACAAAAAATATTTTGCTCTTCGGTTGGAATTTTATCAAACATCCGATTCAAAATGCTTCTATCATACCTAGTTCGATCACCGCGGCCAAAGCGATGCTTGATAATATAGATTTTTCTACCATTAAAACCGTTGTGGAACTTGGACCAGGGAATGGAGTATTTACAAATGAAATTTTAAAAAAAAGCTCCAAAAACACAACAATAATTTTAATTGAAATTGAAAAAACTTACGTAGATCTTTTGAATAAAAAATTTTCTGGAAAAGTGATAGTCGAGCATGGAAGTGCCTACTGCTTAAACACCATATTGAAAAAATACAACATCGATAGGCCAGACCTAATTATCTCCGGCCTGCCGTTTTCTATTCCAGGAATCAAAAAGGAGTTACTTAATCCAATCAAAAAACATACAGAAAACGGCACCATTTTTAGATTTTTTACCTACCTTCCACCCATTATGAAACATATTTACATAGACCTTCCTGTGAGAAAAGTATCCTTTGTTCTAAAAAATTTTCCCCCTCTTTGGATTTACGGTATTAATTAAGAAACTTTAGATTACACATGAAAGAACATTTGCTGAAAATTAAAAAAATTCTTAGAGAAAAAGATGCTGACGCCTTCTGGCTAGCCAATCTTGAGAAATCAGGCCAGCCTGGAACACAATATCTTTCAGGGTTCACAGGTTCGGACTCACACCTTGTTGTCACAAAAAATAATGCAACGCTTTTGACCGATGGTCGCTACCTAAAAACAGCCAAAATTGAAGTTGGGGAAATTGAGGTGATTGATGTTGGAAAACTGACCTTCGGTGATTTTATTAAAGTAAATCTTTCCAAAAAATCTCTCAAGAAAATTCTTATCGATGGATCCCTTACTAGCTTTTCTTCTGTTGAAAAAATAAAAGAGAAAATTTCCGATATTGAAATAATAAACAACAACGACCTACTTAAAGAAATCCGCAGAATCAAAACTCAAGAAGAAATAAAATTACTTCAAAAAGCTGCGGAAATTTCATGTCTAGCTTTCAAAAAACTCCTACCTTTCATTAAAGTTGGAGTGTCAGAAATATATCTAGCCAAAAAACTGGAGAGTTTACTTTTTGAATGCGGTGCAGAAGGTTTAGCGTTCAACCCAATCATAGCTTCCGGAAAAAATGGCGCTCTCCCCCACGCGACTCCTTCAGAAAAGAAATTAGAAAAAGGAGAGCTTGTGGTGATTGATTTCGGTGCTAGTTATAAAAGTTATGTTTCAGACATGACGCGCACAATCGCAGTAGGAAAAATCTCTCCAACCCTCACGAAAATATACAATTCGGTTCTGGAAGCGCAGGAAAGTGGGTGCAAAATAATCCGTTCTGGAATCCAAGCGTCAGACGTAGACAAAGTTTGCCGCAAAATCCTAACTAAACACGACCTGGAAAAATATTTTATCCACTCTACAGGACACGGTATTGGAATGGAAGTCCACGAATTACCCTCAATAAGCTCAAACGCGAGCTCCAAATTGAAAACCGGGGAAGTCATTACTTGCGAACCTGGAGTTTATATTAATGACTTGGGGGGTGTTCGAATTGAAGATAGTCTAATAGTTACAAAAAATGGTTCGCTCAATCTAACAAACAACGTGGAAAAGAAACTGATAGTGATGTAAAATATAAAAATGATTCCGACAAAAAAAGAACCTCTTGTTTGGCTGGCTTACGAATATGTTTACAGGGAAAAAAGTTCCGATTGGTACTGGGCTGTTACAATCATCGTGATTTCTATTGCCGTCACATCGGTACTTTTCGATAACATTTTATTTGCAATCGTTATTATTCTAGGTTTTTTTGGTCTAATGATGTACGCAAAAAGAAAACCTCATATTCACCAAATAAAAATTGATCACAGAGGAATTGAAGAAGGGAGACTGCACTATCTTTATTCCTCTTTAGATTCTTTTTGGGTTGAGGATCGTTTCGGAGATTTTAAAATAATTCTTAAATCAAAGAGAAAAACTCTACCGTACATTGTCATTCCTATCATCGACGTCGATCCAGATGTTGTTCGCAATTACATAGGAAGATACATCAAGGAAGAGGAGCATCACGAACCCATCGCAAAACAAATAATGGAGTATCTTGGGTTCTAGAGAAATTCTACTAACAAATCCCGGCCAAGAACAAAAAAGGCCCGACTTTCAATTTGTCCATATTTGTTGTAAGTTGTTGGTTACTAGTTATTAGGTTACACACGCTCTTGTCGTTCAATGGATAGGACACTCCCCTGCGAAGGGAGAAATGCAGGTTCGATTCCTGCCAAGGGCACATGCGAGTGAGTATACAAACGAGTATGCCCTTGGAGAAAGCTCTGGGAGAGCTTTCTTGCAGGAATCGAAGCCCCGATGAGCAGATTTTTGAGTTTGCTTCAAACGACAAAATCTCCCTCGGGGGTACCGCCCATGTAATGGAAGATTTCCTGCTATCCCCATTCCCGGGTAGGAATCGAACGCTAGAGTCTACTCACCTAATAAAATTTCTCTTTGAGAAATTCTGTGAATCGTTTCATTTCAAGTTGTGCACGTAAAAGAAATGCTGCCGCATCCTCTTTAGAGGGATAA
Organism: Candidatus Tayloriibacteriota bacterium; assembly: GCA_009695005.1. Classification (GTDB taxonomy): domain Bacteria; phylum Patescibacteriota; class Minisyncoccia; order Phycocordibacterales; family SIBU01; genus SIBU01. The sequence goes on along the minus strand of SIBU01000012.1, from coordinate 5,209 downwards.
CCCCCTTCTGTCCTTATTCCTGCATAAGGAACCTCTACCTCAAATATGTTTCTTATAGCGGGGTATTTTTTATGTTCATCTGTACGATAGGGAAATTCAACTTGAACAGTCACTCCCGAATCACCTCCAGAAAGAGGATTGCTCGCATAGAAATCACCGACAATCTTCTTGAGTTTTTCGCCAAGTATTTCTGTACGTTCGTTCCACAACTTAAAGTCTTCTGTTTCTTCCGCTTTTTTATTAAAAAGTTCATCTCGAGCGTCACCTTCTAAATCAACAAAAATTCCGTGGTCATAGTCTGGTGAATTTCTATCTATGCTACCAGGTGATATCGAACGCTCGCGAATCAACCTTTCTTTCAATTCCCTCTCTCCTACATAAACGTCGGAGGGTTCATTATCCGCTTTGCATTGAACAAAAGGAGACAGCCCATTTGTTTCACCATCACAAGATTGAAAAGTATTAAACCCCAAAAGATTGAGCGCTGCCACGGTTTCTAATATCCCCTCTTCTATTGGGTGATTATCGATATCCTTTATATTACGAAGTTCAGTTATTTTTTCCTTCCATTGTCGCTGTTTTTTTTCATTTTTTTCCAAAGCACCGCAATTTAAATCCTGTAGTTCAATACCCATTATATTTTTGTTAATTTAATATTCGAATATAATCTTAAAATCGCCTAGCTTTATTATACTTTTTTAACTCCTTATGGGATACCTTTCTTTCAAGTTACTCTCTAAAATAGTAGTACTTAGTAAAACCCCTAGTTTTACAATCTTCTTTTCCTTGCTACACTTCCCTCCATGCCACGTATCCCCATCGAAAATTTAAAAAAAGATATTATTATAAACACCAATCTTCGTGGTGTACCTTTTGCTTTTAAAACCACATGGGGTCTTTTTAGCCCAGAAAAAATCGACGAAGGCACACTGATGCTTTTAGAAACAATTAATGTCAAAGATGGTGACAATATCCTTGATCTTGGTTGTGGCTATGGCGCTCTCGGCCTTCCTCTCGCAAAACTTACCCCAAAAGGCACCATCACAATGGTGGATAAGGATTTTGTTGCAGTGGAATATGCCCAAAAAAATGCCCTACTCAACAACATAACCAATTCAGAAAGTTATCTAAGTAACGGATTTGATCAAATACCTAAAGACAAATTTTTTCAAACGATTGTTTCCAATCTTCCTGCAAAAATCAGTAAGGAATTCTTTTGGATTCTTTTTGAGGAAGCCAAACAACACCTAGCCCCTGGTGGAGAATTTTATGTGGTAACAATTTCAGGCCTAGGACGATTCATCGAAAGGAATTTCAAAACTATTTTTGGTAATTATGAAATGCTGGCAAACAAGGGTACTTATTTTGTGGCGAAGACAGTAAACAATTAAAACTAAACCGCCCTGGAAGGCTTTGCTCCAGGGCGGTTTTTTCTTTATTTAGTTACCTTAAGCCATCTAGCTACCAAAGACTTCTTTCTTGAGGCGGTATTTTTGTGAAGAGAATTCATCTTGGCTGCTTTGTCAATCGCCTTGTAGGCTTTTGGAAGAAGAGCTGTAGCCTCCTTGATTTTCTTTTCGGCTACAAGTTGCTTTATTTCCTTGGTTATTTTACGAACAGCGTCAGATCGGCGCGCGTTAAACACTCCTCTGCGGGAAGCTACTCGAATTGCCTTTTTTGCTGAACTTGTTATAGCCATAAGTCCCGATATGCTAGCAAATATCGCAGAAATAGGCAACTTTTGCTATGATGGGCACATGATTTCTCACCTCACCGGCTCTGTCATCCATACCGACGAACGCTTCGCCGTCATTGAAACCAGTGGGGTCGGCTACAAAGTGTTCATGACACCGGAGACTCTGCACTCACTCCAAAATAAAAAGGGTGGAACAGCAAACGTGTGGACGTATCTAGCAGTTAGGGAAAACGCGTTGGACCTCTACGGCTTCATCGAAAAAAGCGAGCTCGATTTTTTTGAACTGCTTGTCTCGCACGTCTCAGGTGTTGGTCCAAAAACTGCTCTGGGAATTTTGAGTGTCACCACCATAAAAAATCTCCGCCAAGCCATCGGCACAAGCGACACCTCGCACCTGACCAAAATTTCAGGTATCGGGAAAAAAGTGGCGGAAAAAATCGTCATGGAACTCCGCGACAAAATCGACTTTCTTGAAAGCGAAAAAGATACGGGCGAAATGCGTGACGAATCCGATGCAATCGAGGGTCTCAAAGCACTCGGTTACGCAGAACGTGAAGCTCGCGAAGCGCTCAAAAAACTTCCCAAGGAAATCTCCCGTCCAAGTGACAAAATCAAACAAGCGCTTAAGCTACTCGGAAAATAGAGGTCAAAGCTTTTACCACAAAATCATTTTCTTTTTTTGAGAAGTAGCCCGGACAATTTTTCCTTTGAGACAGACCTCACCCTTACATAACTCTATATAAATGCCATAGTGAACAAAGAGCGCTAACGTGAGGTCGTCGTCTTTCGAACCGTCTACGAGCTCAACAAGAAAATAATTTGCCTTGCTCGGGTACACAATAAACTCAGAGGAAGTCGAAAGCTTCTCAAGGGATCGCCTCCGAAAAAAAGCCTCCGCAGAAAATTGACAAAAGCCGTGATACAAGTTAAATTCAAACCAGGATCGATAGTATAGAATCAAAAATGGTTGACTGAAAAACTATGAATGCGTTGATGCTAACATTAGATGAACTGGCGGCGCTCCTATCCAAATAGGTTCCTTCCGCAAGAGAAAACCTTACAAGGTTAGTACTAAACAAAGATGGTAATACGATTACATTTATGTGGAAGAATTTACATTTTGTGGCCACCCCAAATCTCTCTGTGTTCGAAGTGAGAGGGACGCAACTCTTTAGAACTGGAGCTTCGTCCTTGATACAAAGCATCCTTCTGTTCGAGAGCGGAAAAATTCAAGCACTGGGAGATGTAGATGTTGCCCTGGGCAGCGCGGCCGACTACGTAAGCGCCGAAAAATTTAAAGAGGGACTCGAATTTGTTGTGGCGGCTAGATTAGGTCTGTACAAGATGCTAGGACTGAAGGATAGTAAAGCAGCGGAGGCGAGAAAATTGAAGCTCAAAAAAACCTAAACCAAGCATGCTTGGTTTTTTTCTTTATAAAACAAAACTTCTTCCGCACATTCCCCTACTAGACAGTAAGTTGGGAGAATGACAATATCATCTTGAAAGCTTCCGATACACAGTAAACGCTTCCTCACCGCGAGGGTTGACAATCGATAACGGCTCCAGGCCTTTCACCAGACCGAAGAACATAGGGTCCGGAATTATGTTTGACGAAGTAATAAAATAGTAATTCTTAAATCCCACCCGGCTATAGTAGTCGGAACCGTTTTTTTCTAAAAATGAAAAATAAGTTGAGAGATCTATAATCGGCCACCCGTGATATATCTGCAACCGATCCAACACCCAGAGTTTCGCACCACGGTCAAAATTTACGTCTGTTACCACAAGCGCGGGATAGAACATGGTACCTTTTTTCTTGTCTGACTTCATGAATGATTCTTGCGTATCTTCCAAAAACTTGTACTTCATGGGAAAGGTCAGCGCGGGAATCTTCCCCGTAAACTCTTTTTTAAAAAACTCCGCCAACTCATTGTTGCCCCAATTATAATTTTCATATCGCACCTTTGAGGAAAACCACGGACTTGGACCGACGGGATAATACGCAATCTGATTGTTAACCGTGTAAAAAATCTCAAACGTGGCAATAGGTATGAGAAGTAAAATAACATATTTTCTCCGCTCCAAAAATTTCCCAAAAAGAGCCCCTGTCGACAAGGCGAGAAAGGGCGAAAGTATTGTAAGAAAACGAAAAGACGGTCCGATTACAGCCAACAACACAAGAAACCAGACAAGAGAAATAGCGATAAAAGCGTTACGCAGAAAGAGAAGCGAAACCGCAGAAACAACCAAAAACAACCATGAGTTGGACCCGATAATTCTCGGCAAAAAATCATGCGCACGAACCAAGAGTGTCCCTATTTCCTTCCCGGGAGCTACCGGCCACTCCTTCGGAGATTGTCCGAATATATATGAAAGCTGGAAATCAAAGTGGCCAACGGCACGGTAAAGCATGAGGTTGTAAATAATCACCGGAGAAAAAATCAGAACGGCAACGGCGGCCGACAACCACAGCTTCCTGTCTTTCAAATACACCCTGTGAAAAAACAGAAGGTATGTCCCAAAAATCAAAATGAGGATAAGGGAGTTATACTTAGTAAGAAATGCCAGTCCCACGACGATACCCGTGGAGACAAACGAACGCTTCTGCCGAACCGCCCTAAGAAACAGGTACGACGCGAGAAGTATGAAAAAAATTACGTACGACTCCTGCATACCCACCCGTGAAATATAAACGTGATTAAGCGTTACCGAAAGTACTCCGGCAGAAACAAGTCCGACGAGAGGAGAATAGATAATCGTTCCCAAAAGAAAAACCAGGTAAACAGATGCAATACCAAAAAGCGCCGACGGCAGACGTAAAGCAAAATTATTTTCCCCAAACACTTTGATGAAAAAGTGCTGTACCACAAACACAAGTGGCGGATGGTCGTGAAAGGAAAATCCAACCCAGGCGGGAGGTGTCGGATCCCACCATTCAAGCGGAGTGGTCTGCTCACTTGCCGCGTTAAAGTCCATAAGGCCGACGGCGCGAAATCCATAATACACTTCGTCGTTTATGGTATCCCCGCGTGAAATCCAGCCGACACGAAGTATCGCGGAAAGAACAAGAATAGCGACTAGAACCTTTTTTACTAGTCCGGGAGTCATGAAAAAATGTTTCTCTTGTAACGTATCCTTTTGACTCATAAAAACTAAAAACCCCGTCGAAAAATTATTCATCTTTCATAATATATCCGGAAAGGTGTATTGCCAATAGGCCGAGCTACGCTATTACACACTTCATGGACAAGTTACTGGCAAAAATTAAACAACTTCTACCCAAAAGTCTTTTAAGGATTACCCAACCTGTTTATCATTATATCCTCGCCATCGCGGGAGCTATCCTGTACGGCTTCCCCTCGCAACACCTGAAAGTGGTTGTGGTAACTGGGACCAAAGGAAAAAGTTCTGTGGTGGAACTTACGAATGCCATTCTTGAGGAGGCCGGCTACAAAACAGCGTCACTCAGTACAATCAGATTCAAAATCGGGAACAACAGTAAACCAAACCTTT
>SIBU01000002.1 GCA_009695005.1 Candidatus Tayloriibacteriota bacterium | reverse complement strand
CGAGTACCGCTTCCTACTGTGGCAGAGTCCCAGATGGAGAATTTGAAGTAGTAGCTGGTACCGGAGGAGGAGCCGAGATAGGTGCCGGATGAATTTTTCAAAACAGCTTGATAATAGAAAGTTGGTGGAAAATTTACAGCAAAAGCAAAGGAGAAAGGAATTACAAAAAGGACGACAACAAAAAGCAAACCCAAAAGTGGGTTTGACTTGTCTTTATATATTCTTTTTATAATTTCTAGCAATTTAATCTTTTATAATTATCGAATTTACATTTTTCACTTCCTATTTTCTTTCTACATATCTTTTTTAATTATTATCATGGTGCGGTAGTGCTGATTTGAGTTGCAGGTGATAGGTATTCATCTGTAGGTGGTATATAAACTTTAAATTGTGGAACATCCCCGGATGAAGCATAAGAATCAATTGAAGAACAATTTCCGACCTTTTTATCCCACTCACCGTTTTTAATTCGAATACAGTAAATTTCACTTGTTACTGAATCCTTCATCTCAAAATCAGAAAAGGCTGAAACAAAATGATCAGGAACATCACCAACATTATCTGTATCTCCACTCAAATCAATTTCAGTAGCATCAGTATTAATTTTTGTCATACTTGAAATAGAACTGAAAACTGAAGCCAAATTTTTCCCTTCAACTGAGATTGATTGCAAAATACTTTCAACTACTGAGTTTAAGAAATGTTTAGGATTAGATACCGCATACAGAGAAGTATCACTGGCCAATAAAATAGAATTTTGCGCAGCAGACTTAACTTCCATATAAACAGTTCCCCCACTTCGAACGAGAGTAGAAACTCCAGAACTTAAATAAATAGGAATTTTTTCAAAACCAAAACTGAGATCGGAAATTACATTTCCAGAGTCAGAAAACGATTCTGAAACAAAAAAGGATTTTTCTGTTTGGCGGGAAATCAAATCACCAATATTATTTCGAAAAACAAATACTGAGTTTAAAATTAAAACAATTGCTAGAAACGCAAATGCTATATGAGAAATAAATTTGAAACTTTTACCTCGGCTATGCTGAACTGGTGTAACGGGGGAATCTACAATGCTAACGAAAATATTTTTAGATAATTCTGAATTAGAATTTTCGTCCTTCGTTTCCTTACGGATACTGCTTGAAAAATCAACAACAGCAGGCTCTGACAAAACTTCGATATTAGAATTTGAAGACTTAATCAAAATCGCTTGTTGATCAGACGAAACGGAGAGCAAATCAGTTGGGCTCACTTTCAAATATTCTATAAGAATATCCAAATCAACAAACCACCTCTGACCAAATTTAGTTGCATCAATTAAATTTGCACGGCAGAGCTGTCCAATGTAATCTCGGTTATAACCAGTAATGTGAGCTGCACTCACCACTGAAATATATTTTTTTCCATTGTGATTTAACTCAAGATTCATGAATTATGAGAAGGACAAATAACTTCTTGAAAAACTAAAAATATGCAGGAACCAAAAGACATCTCGGGTATTCCGAGAATTTTTAATGCATTCGCTATTAAAATTAAACGACTAAATAATTTAATACAGTAATTATATAGAAAATTAAGTAATGGAGTTGTAAAATATGTTGATAATTAAGGTTTTCTCGGATAATTCGAGTTTATTCTACGAGCTAAAGTTGAACAAAAGATAGATCAAAAAAATCTAGATATAGTTAGAGAAAAAATAAAGTCAAAATACCCAACACCTCGAAGTGTTTCACACCAAGAACTAAGATCAAAATTACTAAATAAATCTTGCGTATATGGTACAAATGTCAAAAGCCTAGCTTTTGACATAAGTTGTCCATAACATGTAATTACGCATACTTCAGAAATAAAATGCATTAACTAATACATGCAAGATTTATGCTACTCAGCACTAAAACGCCGAGTATAGACGTATATTACGAATATTTTACTGCAAATAATGCAAAATAAGGACGTGAGCAATTAAATTTGATCCGGCTCTCCAAAGTAAGAACAACTCAAGAAAATATATAGAAGGTTAGGAATATAATATAGTCATTCAATTTTAGGTGAATTATAGAAAAAAAGGGATGTATGAAAATGAAAAAGTATCACAACTAGGATGCAGATATGAATACAGTTGTTCAGTCCAAAGAATACTAAACTAACAAAAAGACTTATCAACAATTAAATATTGCGGGTAATGTTTGGTAAGGTATACTAATATCATGATTAATAAATTTACAAGTATAGGCGAGGCTGCAAAGATCCTTGGGGTATCGAAATTGACCCTAAGAAACTGGGATGACAGTGGTAAACTTCCCGCTTTTAGGCATCCCATAAACAACTACAGGGTATACAAAACCGAGGATCTTGAGAAAATTATTAAACAGATTGAATCTGGCGAAAAACCAATCAGAGCCCGTAAACTCAAGCAGAGGAAGCTGGATGTCATACACATCAAGGATTAGCCTATTTAAAACTAAATATGCAGACAATAAATAAGTAGCACAAAACGTGCTACTTTTTGTTTATACCCTCATCCACTCCGATATCTGAATAGTTTAATATTGGTAGTAACACTAACTGACAGGGCTCGGCAGAGTCTCGCCCTCAACAGCTCCTTCATACACATTATAGCTCCCTAGTTAAGCTTTATACTTTATATATGATAGTTTACTAATGTGTATAATAGTATTATTGTGACCAGTTACTTACAGTTGTTAACTTTTTCTGACATAATTTTAGTCTAGCGTATTTGAATCACAAAAAAGCTCAATTCCGGATTGAGCTTTTAGTGAGAAAAAAGTAGTTACGATTTAAACTATCATCGACTTTATAATGCTTTTTAGTAGTTCAGGGTTAGCTGACCCTTTTGAAGCCTTCATTCCCTGCCCCACAAGAAACTGAAGTGCTGTTTCCTTGCCACCTTTATAATCGAGTACAACTTTAGCATTAGCGTCTATCAGCGACTGTACAATTTTGCGTAACTCACCTTCATCATTTTTCTGAATCAATCCATGTTTACTTGCGACTGAGTTAGGCTCACCTCCCTCCTTATACATGATAGACAAAATGTCTTTAGCCCCTCTTGAAGACAACTCCTTTCTTTGAATCATTTCGATTAGTTCTGAAAAATCTTTTGATGAAAACTTCAGATTTTTAAATTCCTTTTCAACATCTCCTGAATTTTTTACCAAACCAACAAGATCGGATGTAATGTAATTAACAGCCAAAGAAATCTTAGACGCATCTTTCAAAATAGCTGCGACTAATTCTAAAAAATTTGCAGCCTGTCTGTATTCAATAAAAATTCTAGCGGCATCTCCTGTAATTTTAAAATCTCGTTCAAACCTAGTACGAACCTGCCACGGCAATTCTCCTAAAACTAATGTCTCCAGCTGAAACTCGGGAATTTCACTCAAAAGAAGTTTCGGCAAATCAGGGTCAGGAAAGTAACGATAGTCGTGAGACTCCTCCTTCTTACGCTGGGAGTATGTTTCTTGCTTGGTATCGTTCCAACCACGAGTTTCCTGGACCACCTTCTCCCCCGCCTCAAGAACCCCCGTCTGTCGATTTATTTCATACTCAATTGCACGCTCTACCGCTCTAAAAGAATTGATATTTTTAACCTCAACTTTAGTTCCAAAAATTCCCTCTTTTTCGGAAATTGAAATGTTAGCCTCGACTCGCATTTCTCCCTTCTCCATGTTCGCATCAGACACTCCAAGATAGCGAAGAAGAAGTTGCAACTCGCGAGCAAAATCCCCTGCCTCCTTTGAGGACTTTATAACAGGTTCGGTCACAAGTTCCATTAATGGAACTCCCGCACGATTAAAATCAACAAGGCTGTAATCACCTTTTTCATGTAGAGAAGTTGCCGTGTCCTCCTCTAAATGAACACGTGTAATTTTTACACCATTTACCTCTCCGCCGGAAACTAACGGATATTTATATTGACTTAACTGATATCCTTTCGGAATATCAGGATAAAAATAATTTTTGCGATCGAACTCAGTAAAATCAGCAAACTTACCTCCGATAGCCTTACCCACCTTTAGGACATGCCTAACTGCCTCCTTGTTTATTACAGGAAGAGTACCGGGATGTCCCATGCACACCGGACAGATATTTACATTTGGCCTAGCCTCGTCTGGATCGTTCTTAGAATCGCAAAACATCTTGGTCTGCGTTTTAAGTTCCGCGTGTATTTCAAGACCGACGGTTAATTTATACTTTTTTTCTTCCATGACTTGTTGCGTTTAACTATACCCCAAAATGTTTTTGGGAGGAAGACTTAATTATCATTTACTATGCTTGTCTAAAAGTAGAGATAAATCTTTTTTAAATTTCTTAAGCGACTCGTCGTCAGCGATAGATACAGTAAAAATCGTATCGCATTTTTTTACCAATTGCTTTTTCTTTTTCGTGATTTCTGCCTGATTAACAACATCAGTCTTAGTTAAAATTATTACCTCCGGTTTTTCAAGAAGTTTTGGGTTGTGAGCTTTAAGTTCCGAACGAATAGTCTTGTAAGCTTCCAAAACATCTTCATTCTCTAAAGAAATACAGTGCAGCAAAACGTGAGTACGTTCAATATGCCGTAGGAATTTGTGACCCAATCCCTTTCCTTCAGACGCCCCTTCAATAAGACCGGGAATATCAGCCAGGATAAACCCGTAAAAATCGCCAAGATTTGGCTCTAAGGTGGTAAATTGATACGCACCTACTTTTGCACCAGCATTAGAAAGTTCATTTAAAAGTGACGATTTGCCAGCATTCGGCAAACCGATAAAACCGGCGTCTGCAACAAGACGAAGCTCAATAAAAAAATCCGCCTCTTCTCCAGGTTTACCGGGAGTCCATTCGTAAGGCTTAACATTTACAGAACTTTTAAAATGCTCATTACCGAAACCTCCGCGACCACCTTTGAGTAAAGATATCTTCTCATCGTCCTTTAAAAGCTCGATTGTCGTTTTAGTGCTCATGTTTGTCACCAAAGAGCCTATTGGGAGAAGAATTTCAAGCTCATTGCCGTTTGCTCCATGCATTGTTTTATTCTTTCCTGCTCCGCCGTTTTCGGCTCGAAACTCCTTCTCGTGACGATATTTAGCAAGAATTCCGATGTCACGAACAGCTCGGACAGAAACATTGCCGCCGTTTCCACCATCGCCGCCGGCTGGCCCTCCATACTCTTTACCTTTCTCATGAAGCCACGCAACAATACCCCGGCCACCGTGACCAGCTTTCATATGGATTTTAAATTCATCAACAAACGCCATTTAGCTAGTTTAGAGTGTAAAGTCGAAAGTGTAAAGGAAAAAACATATTACTATTTTTATTCAAGTGCAAGTTTTGCTAACTTGATCGCACTATCGCGAGATAAAGCCACAACCATAAAGCGTCCGTTGTGACAAAACACTGCATCAAAAACACCTGTAGTTGATGCAAGTTCTGCGTCACGTTTGCCCGCCCAAGATGCTGGAAAATCTTTTCTATTTTTAAATACGGAGACATCGTCTCTCAAAGCTTTTGCCGTCCATTTACCATCAGGTCGAGGATAGACTGAAAATACAGGCTCAGGTAATTCAGAAAGAGTCTGTTCGTGAGGGTAGTAAGAATCCAAAACAATGATTCTTTTGTCTTCTGACTTATTATAAATTTTCATAACTTCCAACGCTCCCTTTATTGACGCCTTAGATTGAGTGATTGAGCGTTCCAAAATTTTTCTCGCAAAACTCACTGCCTCTTTAAAACAAGCGTCCAATGTATCCTGACTTTCCTGCCACGTTGGCCGAAAATCGTGAACGAAATTACTTACTGTGTAAGGGACAACACCTGGAATTAATTTTGAATAAATAGAAAATCCGCTGTCATCCGCATCTACCGGCACAACCAATTCAATTTCCACCTTATCGGCTATTTCATTTGAGCCGCAAACGTCTTTACCGAATTTATTCCAAACTAGCCCAAATGCTGCGTAAGGAATTTTATTCGGCCTAACACCGGCCCCACCCTCCTGATGATGATCAAAACGATTATTTTCAGGTTTATGCTCTCCCCCAACATCAACAACATAGTTAGCCTTTTTTAATAGACTTTCATCTCGTGTCCGAATAACAGTGGGCGCAACAGGCACAGTTTCAAGAAATAACAAAAGTGTCGCAACAGAAAAACAATCATCTGCATGAAAAACACCGTCGTGAGTTGCAACAACAATAGCTTTATCCATATAAAGGCTACTATACTATATTTAGTCTATTCTGGAAAACACTACTAACTTGTGATTAGATTTTCTGTCGCCGACTCCCTGTCAGCCTTCTTTATCAACCTTAGAGATTTTGTAAAAAACCAGCCTATAATTATCGCGGTCATCACTGGAGAAAGCCAAGACGGACTACGAAGACCGAAAGCGTCGAAAAGCATAATAACACCAAGGCAAAGAATGGAGTACATGGCGCCATTTTTTAAAAATACAAATTTCTTCACTCGCTCGATATTTCCTATTGTCAATTGCCGTACCACAATCGCCCCAATACCGTTACCGATAATAATAAGCGGTATGGATAGCGTGAAAGCGAAAGCCCCCAAAACACCGTCTATGGAAAAACAGGCGTCAATGGCTTCCAAATACATGATTTTTGACCAATCAGAAAACTGCACTCCTCCCGAAAGCATTCGCCTTTCCACCGACTCTGCATTCTCCTTAAAACCGTGGACCATAAAAAAAGCTGTGGATCCGATAACTGCTCCCATTGCCATTACAGGATTGGTCTTAATAGAAAACCACACGATGACCGTCAAAATAACCGAGGCAAACGTATAAAACCACAACCCGTGCCTATGAATAAAACGCTCACCGAGGAGACCATAACTTTTGTCCTCAAGAAAAAGCCAATGCAAAAAAAGGAAAACTAAAAAAACTCCTGCCCCGACCAAAAGAGGTGGAGCGGATTGTTCTATGAGTAGGTGAACCTCAGGACTAGAGCTGAATGTGGCGACAAGTGCTTGCCACATAGTGAGTTCCCCGCTGGTCAGCCAGATAATGACCCACGGCAAAAGACCTCGCACTAAAAAAACCGCAAACAAAATACCCCACAAAAGAAACCACCTTCTAGCGCGTTGACCCATCTTTGAGAGCACCTCGGCATTTATTACAGCATTATCTACGCTGTTTACTACTTCAAAAAGGGCAAGGCCGAGAATAGTAATGAGTCCAGACACAAAATTTACTTAAAATAACGAATAAATTATTTGCTAATTAGTGATATAATTTCTTCTATTTTTCTTTCCAGATGATTTAACTTAGACATTACATTTTGCAACTCCAATTCCTCTTCTCGAACTTCCGCCTCTGTCTTCTCTTCTAGTTTTTTTTCATGAGTCAGTCCGGACAAAATAATTCGATCACCAATAAAGAAGGAGACAAAAAGTCCAGTTACTAAAAGGATAAAAACACTTATGATAAGTGAATTGATTGGATCAAATATGAACGCCCACACCCCACCCAAGCTGGCTAAATCATCCGCCAAAGTCCATGCCCCTCTCCAAAAAAGCACTATGGCCATACCTCCAACAATGGCATAGAGAATCGGCACACGACTCAATCTTCCCCTAACTTTATCTTCAAATTTATCAAAAAATTTTAGTATTTTATTCATATAGATAAGTTGACAGAACTATTGTAGCACACCCGTATCTATTTTTGATTTTCCTTAAATTTTTTTAGCAGCCACGAGCTTGATTGAACCTTGCCACCATGACCAACACTAAAAACCATTTCGATGCCCAGTTTCTCGCAAAGGATCGCTTCAGGACTCAATGAAGAAGCCACAGCTCTCGAATCTTTAATTGTCCTATCACCACCATTAGCAAAGATATGCGGTCTGATTTTTTTAAGTTCGATGCAAACACTCATATCTTCTGGATTTTCCCCATGTGAAGTAATCACCACTTCATCGACAGCAGTAAGAGCCTCGATTACCTCCTTGCGTTCATGCTCAGGCATAAAAGGGGCGCCTTTTTTCCTCTTTATCCAATTATCGTTATTTAATATAACTATAAGCTTGTCTCCTAAAGCCCTGGCTTCATTAAACATCCGCACGTGACCTATATGAATGGGATCAAAGCCCCCGGAAACAGCAACCACCCTTAACGACTGTCTTTCATTACCCTTTTTTTTCGTTTTTGACATTTTATTAGTATTTATTTTCATACAGTTCTAACTACTTAAACCACATTTTAGTTACTTGATAAAATTTAATCAAGCTTTAACAATTTACCATTGCGTTTAACGTAAGCAAACATTCTTGAGAAAAACCAAATAATGACCACGGCATATATAATATTTGTACCTACAGCCCCCCAAAACAATGGGTAAGAGAACTCACCTGTGGCAATTACCTCTCTCATGCCCTCAAACACGTAAGTAGAAGGCATTGTATAGGATATCCACTGAATCGCTACAGGCAAGGCTGAAACCGGATAAAACACGGCAGTAAAAGGCTCAAGTAACATTAAAAACCCAAATGCCAAAACTTGAGCGGATGTGCCGTACCGTAAAATTATTGCCGTAGTAAAAATTCCAAGCACCGAGCCGAAAATCAAAAGGTTTGCCACAAACGGTATCAGTGCAAAACCAAAAGTTAATAAATTGAAATGATAAAAAACAAGCGCTAAGACTGACATAACACTTCCAACAAGAATGACACGAACAGCAGCTAAAATAAAAGTTGAAGCTAAAAATTCACTTACTCGAAGTGGAGTTACAAAAATATTCAAAAAATTTCTTTCCCAAACTTCCTCTAGAAACGCCACTGAAACTGCTCTCTGAGATTGCGACATCAAATCCCAGAAAATAACAGCACCAATAAGGACAGTAACAGCGTTGAATCCACCCAAATTCATTTTTTCAATAAAGGAGCTGATGAACCCCCAAAGAAGAAGTTCCATAACAGGCCAATAAAAAATATCCATAAGCCTAGGCACACTTCTTTTATAAAGATACAGGTGCCTCATCATCAATCCTTTGATTCTGTGTAATTTCATAAAATGATTTAATCTTCCTTGTCTATCCCATGCTCTCTTGCGATAGCCAAGAACACGTCGTTTAAATCCTTACGTCCATATTTAGCAATAAGTTCATTGGGAGTGCCGAAATCCTTGACGATTCCCTTTTGGAGAAAAACAACTCTGTCACAAATTTCTTCCACTTCCTCCATATTGTGAGACGTATACAACATTGTGACCTTGCGCTCATTGCGAATCTTCACCAACATCTTTCTTGTTCTGTCAGCTATGTCAGGATCCAAAGATGAAGTTGGTTCATCAAGCAAAAGAAGCTTGGGGGAGTTGAGTAAAGCTTTGGTAAGATTAAGCCGAGTAAGCTGTCCTGTCGACAAAGAGGAGGTCATCTTAGGCAATAGCGCTCGAATATCAAAAAAATCGGCAAGCGAATGAATAGTGCCTTTAATATCCAAAACTCCGTAAAGACGAGCAAAAGTAGCAAGATTCTCCCATGCAGTCAAATTGCCAGGCAGAGCCACATACGGTGAGGAAAAATTCATGGCTCCAAGGATTTCTTCACGATTACCCTTCATCTCTTTACCAAAAATCTTTATCGTACCGGCAGTTGGTGTAATAAGATCTAGAATCATCTGAATGGTAGTGGTCTTCCCTGCTCCGTTAGGTCCCAACAATCCGCAAATCTCTCCCTCATAAACATCAAAAGAAATACCCCTGACTGCAGGTACTCTATTAAACTCCTTTGCAAGACCCTTTACTTCAATTATAGAATTTTTTGATGTCATGTAGATTTAATATTTGAAACTAATTCCAAAACATATTTCTTGATGCTTTTTTCAGCATGCCACCCAAGCTCATCCCTAGAACGAGACAGGTCAATAGAAGCGGTCATGCGATTTCCCGCTCGCTCTGGCAACATCTGGATTTTTCCTCCAAACATTTTTGCGATATCCAAAATCGAATACTCTTCTTCCGCGCCAAGGCCGTATCCGTCGCCACTTCCTTTTTCACCAGCGAGAATAAGTCCACGAACAATGTCGTCAACATGTGTAAAAATGCGAGTTTGAGTACCGGGAGAGACAACCTTGAGTGGTTCGCCACTTAATCGTTGTTGTCTGAATATCTCTATTACTGTACCGAACTTATTGCCTAATTCTCTTGGTCCGTAAACATTATAAAAATAGGTTATAGCATACTTAAGTCCAAACCAAATACCGTAATTTTTTACCAATTCCGTATTACTAGCTTTCGCCCAGGCATAGGGACTCTGGTCCCTTCCCAAACCCCCATCCCCAAACTTAGTACTTGAACCTGCATAAACAATTTTCGTCCCAACCGTTCGGCAAAACTCCAAAACAGCAAAAGTACCATCTTTATTTGAACGCCAGACCATTTCTATATCTTCGAAACTTTTCTCCACACGGGCGTATTCGCCTAGGTGAAATACTAAATCGGGCTTTACTTTCACCAATTTCACGATATTGCTTGTGTCTCCCTCTATATATGTAGCACCCTTTATATGATTGTTCTTTGAACCGGTTGAATAGTTATCGAGCGAATACACTTCATTACCCCGATCTTTCACCAATTGTTCAATGAGATTAGATCCCACAAATCCCGCCCCTCCTGTCACCAGAATTATTTTTTTTGACTGCATGTGGGATAAGAATACAAGAAAACAACTACTAATAAAAGTTCTATTTTAATTCATACTCCCACCCTGCTTGCCACGATTTTGTTTTCCGCCAGTCTTCCGCAAATGCCTGCTCCCAAGTTTTACCTCGAAGTATTACATCTAACGCCAACTGCGGGGCCTTGTGTGCAACTATTGCCACTTTTTTACCGTCATAATTATTTCTCAAAAAATCCAGAAAATCCAAAATCCGTTTTTTAACATCTTCGTAGCTCTCACCCTCAGGAAATCCTTCTTTAATATTTCTTTCTTGTAGTGGCTCAACAACTGCAGAAGGTTTCCCGTTAAAAATTCCGTAATTACATTCTCGCACTCGACTATCCTGAACAATCGTGACAGCGCCTTGAAACGTTAAATTAGCCGAATCAGTCGCTCTTTTTAAGTCCGAACAAAACACCACATCAAACTTCATGTCTTTCACCTTGTTCTTCAATTCTTGAGATTGTTTAATTCCCAATTCTGAAAGTTCTACATCCTTCCAACCAGATGAAATTTCTTTCTCGTTATCTACCGTTGTTCCATGAACAAAATATGTAATATGTATCATGAGTTACTTTCTAAAAGTTTCTGCGTTTGGTATGCAATTTCCCCCATCTCGTCGGTTGTTATAACGGCTACACTAACCCCGCCATCCTTGTGGATAAAACCATCACAACTCACCGTGGCATTATTTTTCTCATCATCTAAAACAATACCCAAGGCATTCATGTTACGACAAATTCTTTCCCTCATAACAAAAGATCTTTCACCGATAGTGGCGGAAAAAATTAACATATCGAGACCGTTTAGAGTGGCTATATAGGAACCGATATAATTTTTTATTCTGGCCACCAAAACATCAAGAGCCAATTTTACCCGAACATCTCCCTGAGCCTCTAGAGAAAATAATTCTCGAATATCATTACTCTTACCACTCATTCCCAACAACCCACATTTAGTATAAAAATATTGCTCCAACTCACCAGGCGTAAGCCGAAGTTTTTGGCACAAATAAATTACAGCACCCGGGTCAATGTCCCCGACACGCGTAGCCATCGGCACTCCCTCAAGGGGGGTCATCCCCATGGAAGTGTCTATGCATTTCCCATCCTTAATTGCGGCGATACTTGAACCGCTTCCCAAATGACAAATAATAATTTTTGAAGGTAGATTGCCTGACATTTTCTCGACTTTTCTCACAACTGATGCAAAAGAACTTCCATGATACCCGAATTTTCTTATATCGTTCTTCTCAGCCACCTCATAGGAAATTGCATAAGTATGAGCACTTTCAGGTATGGTTGAATGAAAAGCACTGTCTGAAACTCCAACAACCAAAATATTTGGCAACAACCGTTTTAAATTTTCAAGCTCATTAATAATCGATAAAATATGAAGCGGGGCCTCTTCAGATTCCAATTTCAGTTTTTTAAAATACTCATCATCGAGCAAACCATGTTTTAAAAAGAAAGTACCTGGCGCCACGACACGAAAACCAACAGCCGCCAATTCGACTGAGGGTATCTTCATTATCCCGAAATCAGAAACTATTTCCAATACATATTTCAAGGAATCAGCCAATTCTGCGTCGGTAACAATTCTTTTTTCATTTCGATCGAGAGAATTTATATTTACAACATAAGATTCTTTCTCTTTTTCAATATGAGCAAAAAACTTACGCTCTTCCCCTTGATAAAGAGCGTACTTTTTTGAAGCACTTCCAACGTTTACTATTAAGTAATATTTTTCTATTGCCATTGTTCTATTTCGTTTGGATTAATTCCATGAATGCGTATAAATTTGCCATGCTCAACCAATTTCTGTCGACATTTCTGAGCAAGCTTCGTACCCTTCTCTTTATTCAAAACTCCTCGTCTTATCATTGTTTCAAAAGCTTCAATTGCCAAATCAAAACGATTCGTTTTATTTCTCACCTGCATATCAAACGATGTGGTCGTTGAACCATTCTCAACATAACTGTGAATAATGAATCGTTCATCATGTTCGCAAGAAAACAGTGCTTGTTTAATTGTTTGATATGTTCTGATTTTAGCGCGTCTTTTAGAAAAAAATTACCTTGGAGATAAATTTGGATAGCGGTTAAATAATTTGCCGCTCTCACGTATTTTTTTATTGAATCTAATTCATCTATCATATCGGCTTATTGTAACGCATTCTTAATACAAAGATAAGTCAGAAAGTGAATATCTTAATTCTTACTTAAATACCTAAATCTTGACACCTTTTTACCGTCCAATTCTACCGTTTCAACAAAAAGAGAAGCGGGACGGACCCACAATTTAGATAAATCATTTTCATAAAGCGCCTCGTACACCACCAAGTCCTCCAAAGTCTCGCTATGCTTTGCCACACCCAAAACGCGGTAGCGCCCGCCTTTGAAATGTTTGTAAATACCGAGTTTGATTATCATGCTAATTTATTAACCAACAGTACCATCTTTACGCTGATGAATAACAATTTCATTGCCATCGGGATCAGAGATAGAAAACATAAAGCAAGGCGGAAAATCCTGAACGTCCATATTAATTTTTACCCGTCTTTTCTTCAGTTCTATAAAAGATTTTTTTGCGTCAAGAACTGCCAAGCCGACCGACACACTACCCTTCTCACCTTTTTTGGGAAAAGTTGCACCATACACACCTATCGAAAGAGCAATATTTCCTGTATCAAACTCCGCCCATTGCTTGCCGATTTCACCTATAACTTTCAAACCTAAAACATCGCGATAAAAATGAACCGCCTTCTTAATGTTGGTCACATTATAAAAAACAAAATCCACTCCTAGTATTTTCATAAATTATTTTTGAATTAATAATATTTTTATTTACTTTATACTTGAGCATTATATACAAAATTGCTTAAAGAAAAAAATTGACTTGTGCACTTGTAAAAGATACATTTGTAATAGAACGCTCGGTTAGGGCTGAGCATTCTTTGAAATCAACTCAACCATAAAGGAAACTGTGAAGGTTCAAACACAAACATCTCGAGGTGAATCGTACTTTGATTCTTTGGGGGATCAAAAGGCGACACGTACCTACGTTGCATTACTTAGCCGAAAAACAAAAACAATGGCCGAGAAAGCCAGAGCATTGGTAGAAATCATTATAATGATCAATGAATGGTGCGGGATCAAACATCTAGGGGTCAGAAGCGCAAAAGAAGAGTTTCAGGCGCGTTTTTTGGAGAAAAACCATCGACCAAAATATCCGAGGCTCACCACATTTTTGTACGACATAAATACACGTCTCATTCCGTTGTACGTACCCTTGAACTCGACCGGAAACATCTTGGCGGTCAGAAAAAAAAGTGACTCGGGAAAACACGAATTCGTGTACTCACTTCTATTCGTGGACACTGAGTGCAACATTGTCCGTTTCAAAGTAAATTCGAAAGATGATGGAAACATGATTGATTTTCCGTACGAAGTCATAATCTCAATCGCCGATGAGGCTGAAGTAGCCGAAATAGTGGGACAACATCCTCTTGTCTTCGACTACTGCTTGCGACAACTCATTAAAACCTGCGGGGAAGTAATCGCGCGGGCTCATGAACGCATTCGAGTAACACAAAAAAGTGTTCACATGCTAATAACTGTAAGGGAGAAATTCGCAGAGATGACCTAACGCTAAACATCCTTCTTGCTTCTGAACAGATATCTGGAATGAGCAATCTCGAAACAAAAATTGCGTTATTCAAAAACATTGCCAGAATAGCCGGAAGCAATTTTTCCGAACGGTTTAAGCAACTCACGGAACAATGTAAATTACTTGGCCTTGAATCAATCACCAGCCTGTCAGGACTTAGCCCCGAGGAAGCTGAAAACATCATGATCAATCCTGACTTGGTTGAGCAGAAAGTGGAAAAATAAACACGTAACACGAGCAACAATGCTCGTGTTTTTTAATTTTGAATAATTCTCTAAAAAAGTTGACAAAAATTAGATTACGTGGATAATGGTAACTTCACATGTCAAACATACAAATCAACTTAATAATCGCCAGAAACAAAACGCGACCTAACGCGCCCGTTTTTGACGGTTTGAATAACATACAAACACTGCCTCTAGGCAATGTGTTACAAATACTTAATTTTATCTAATTTACCCCCAATTTTATTGAGTTTTTTAAACACCTTGCCTTCCGGCAAGGTGTTTTGGTTAAAGGTCGAAAATTATCCAAATTAACAAACCCTAACAGATAGAAACATTATGGAACAAAAGGAAAAATCACTCACACTACATCAATACTTCCAAAGTATTGTCCGCACTAAGGAAATTTGGAACTGGCTTATATCGATAGCCAATCACGAAAAATGGAGACGTTGGATGGCATGGAGATACGTTACAATCCTTCTTATGATGGCGGCCAGTCTTGCTGAACCAGGAATCGTAGGCGTTCTGATAGCAGATGTAACTGGAGGTAAAAGAGAAAGAATTATTTATCTTTTTCTAATACTAATCAGTCTTGAGCTATTTGGCCGAGTAATGAGATGGCAGTCAACCAGAGCACATGAGTGGATTTGGGGGATGAACAAAGTATCTATAGTTGTCGGTATAACAGAAAGATTTTTTGGGAAATCTCAAAACCAGCACCGTGAAGAAAAGGACTTAAATCACGAAAGCTTAGGGCGATCCAGAGAAAGCGCCCAAGATCTTCTTACAAACAAGTCTACGGATACTTTCGAAGTGATTTGTCTTCTGACAATGGCTCTTGTGTATTTAACCTTGCTCTATCCTAAGGCGGGGCTAGCCATGATTACCATTGTCATCATTCACATTCTTTGGAGTGCCTATAACAATTGGCGACTTGAAGTGGAATGCGCGGCGCTAGATGATGATTTTCGAGCGCTAGACCGATATATTGCCGCACGTTGGCAAAATGTCGAAAGGGTTTCAACCTCAGCAAAAAAAGATGAGGAAATTGAAACTATCAAAGCTCAGCAGAAACTGCTTTGTGAACGAGATCGAGACTTTTGGTTGTGGGAAAATGCTTCTTCAACATTAAGAGAAAGTCTTACATCACTTTGGACAATTGCAGTATTCGCGTTAATCACTTATTCAATCCTTACTTCAAAAACTTCAGGTAAAGAATTCGGAATTTTATTTCCAATTTGGATTTGGAGTTCAGTTGTTCGAGGTAACTTGGAACGTTTAGGCTGGCTTGAGCGAGAAATGCGAAGGCACATGCCGAAACTTAAGGCAATCATGAATATTCTCGAAAAACCGACAAATGTAATCGAGAGTAAAAATGCAAAAGCACTTATACTAAACGGCGGAGTAAAACTAGCCTTCAATAAAATATCTCATTCCTATCCAAAAGGAGAACCTGTTCTTCGAGAAGTAAGTTTTGAGGTAGGCTTCGGAGAAATTGTAGCACTGGTCGGACCTTCGGGATCGGGTAAATCCACCCTCGAAGCCCTGGCTATGCGCTTCATGGATCCAGATGAAGGAAACATTACGATCAATGGTCAAAACCTTCGGGATATCAAAACTAGTTCCTGGATGAAAGCTGTAGGATACATTCCTCAACACTCACAAATCCTTGACGGTACTGTAAAAGACAATCTTTTATATGGACTCACGAAGGAAGAGTTAACGACCAGAAACACGGAATCGGATCTGAAAACACTACTCAATAAACTTTGTATTGATTTCGGCAAACGACCGATTGGGGAAAATCCGCTCGACATCGTGGTCGGACGCGACGGGGTGAAACTCTCCGGCGGACAAGCACAGCGTTTGATGATCGGAGCGGCGGTACTAAAAAAACCGCGATTCATGATTATTGACGAAGCCACAAGTTCGCTTGACTCCACTACCGAAAAAGCGGTATTGGTTGGTCTGGATGAACTGCTCAAGGGAGTTGGAACACTTGTCATCGCTCACCGACTATCGACGGTTAGGAGAGCTAACAAGATTGTTGTTCTTTCTGGAGGAAAAATCGAAGCGATAGCAAATTCGTTTCGCGAACTTCATGACATATCGCCAACATTCAGGAGAATGGCAGATGATCAAGACCTAGAAATCGAATGACCTTAAAAGCGGGGTGTTTTACACCTCGCTTTTTTCTTTTTCTCAAATTCTTCTTGGATGAACTTTGGAGCAAACGGCAAATATTTTTTCTGAAGTTTTAAAGAAAGTGTGAAAAAATTACCAATTACAATACCCGTGCAAAATTTTGATCCACACTTGCAATTCATTTTCCAATCATCAAAACCTCGTACCCGATAATCAACACCGACCTCCTCTCCATTTTTAATATTTCGAAACGCATAACCCTCAATCCCCTTTGGCATTAACTTTTCTATAATATTCGGCTCGCAGGAATGATTTATAAAGCAAGCGGGCTCCTGCATTAATTCATAAGTGTCTACATCCACACGGTCCAAATGCTCTTTTTCATATTCTGATAGGCCTTTCACCTCACTTTTTTTAACAAATCTTCCTCTTGGGACAACATAAACCAGCTCATCCTTTTTAAAATCACGCAAAGCAAAAACTCCTTTTCCCTGTACCAGAGACTCCTTCACTGTGACTTCTGAACCAATCTGGTAACTTTTATTATTCATATAATTTACGTCTATTCCAACATTCTTGAGAATTTTGGAATGAATCATTTTTTCCCTTGTACTACCCACCTACCCATGTCGTCTTTAATAATTTTGACGTTTTCGAAATTAGAGAAAAGTTTTGCCAATTCTTCTTTTTCGTAAAAACTGTGCACCAATCCCTTTTCAGGACCATGAATGGGGACAAACGTGCCTGGAGCAATTTGTTTTGCATCTTTAAAAGTATTCCAACGGCTAGCCATACTCAGACGTGGAAAAGTGATAAAAAAATTTCCCTCTAACGATAAAGATTTATATACCCTTGAAACAAGCTTTGCTATTGCTGGCTTAGTGTGATGTTGGATTGCTGCAATGGAAATTATCAAATCAATACCTTCAGGAATTTCACATAGATACATATCGGCAATTTTAAGTTTTACATTTTTCCCCAAACTCTTTTGTGCCATTCTAATTGCAGTTGGACTAGAATCAATACCCGAAACCTCAAAACCCACTTTTTGTAAAAATTCTAAATACTTCCCATTACCACAACCCAAATCAAATACCGACTTCCTGCCGAACTTACTTTGTTTAAGAAAACTAATAAATAACGGGTGGATGCCGTCTTTCAAACTCGCCCAAGCCTTTCCGTCTTTTTCATAATCTTTGTAAATTGTATCCCAAACAGATTTTGGCATAAAAGATTATTTTCCTAAGCGATGAAGCGCTTCCAATGCGTAAGCCTTGACGTTTGGCCAAAGATCCATCTCCGACAAATCTTTTTCAGTACACCATCTGCATTCCTCACTTTTATCATCTTCATATTGTGCCTTTATTTCCGTTTTATCGGTACGGGCAAAATATACAAAAGTGACATGTTCGTGTGTCGGAGATACACGATTTCTATTTAAGGCAATCGGTGGTAGAAGCTCTATTGTGTGGTCAACTCCCTCAAAGATTTTTTGACTACCGACTAGCTCAATATCAAGCCCAACTTCCTCCTTCACCTCCCTGACTGCAGCTTCTATCGGATCCTCGTACAGTTCAATATGTCCGCCGACCGAAAGCCACTTCTTATACTTGTCATGCATCCGAAGAAGTACTCGGTCCTTGTGAACAATAAAAACTTCTACAGTAAAATCAATTTTTTCATGTATGTGCGGCATAATATTTTTATTTGAGAGAAATTTACTCTTTACTACCTAAAAAGTACTTACTCACAACATATCCTAATCAAAGCTTTTTGAGTCCATTAGAAATATCTTCTATTACAGCATACTCGACTACTTACTTTCTCCAAAAGATGAGGTTACATAAATTCTCATAGCTTGTTATGCTCCATGACACTTCTTGTACTTCTTCCCTGACCCACAAGGACAAATATCATTTCTACCCACCTTAGATGCTGAAGAAATTGCTGGCACATCATGAGCATTGTGCTGTTTGTTCGATTCAACATCACCACTACCTATACTTTGAGCTTGCTCATGCACCTCTGCTAATCGACGTTTTTCTTCCTTAAAAATAGCTACATTTGAAGCAATTGCAGGAATAAGACGAATAATCTGACTTGAGGCGGCAGCTTCCATTTCCTTAAAGAGACGCAATCCTTCTTTTTTATATTCCACCAACGGATCACGCTGACCGTAAGCACGAAGGTTAACTGAACCTCTCATGTAATCCATAATTTCTAGATGTTCAATCCAAAAAGTATCTACGGCCTGAAGCATTAAACGACGAAGATTGCGGAAAAATTCATCCTCTCCCACTTCTTTTCTTTTACTCTCGATTATTTTAATCACCTCTTCGTCCCCTTCCGACATGTCAGAAAGAATTTCTTCAATTTCTTCAACTGTTCCAAGTAAAATCTTTCGGCGTCTGGCGTAAATAACCGTGCGTTGATGATTCAATACATCATCGTATTCCAAAACATGTTTGCGAGCGTCAAAATTAAAACCTTCAATTTTTGTCTGTGCTGTTTCTAGAGAACGAGTAATAAGACGATTCTCAATTGGCTGATCTTCCGGAATGCCGAAACGACCCATCATATTCTTAATCATGTCCGAAGCAAAAACACGCATCAAAGTATCCTCCAACGAAACAAAAAACTGTGTTGAACCAGGATCACCTTGTCTTCCGGAACGACCGCGAAGTTGGTTATCAATTCTCCTGGCCTCATGCCTTTCAGTACCAAGCACAAAAAGTCCACCGCAAATTTTCACTTCCTCCGAAATAACGTCGGTTGATGGATTACCGCCCAACTTAATATCTACACCTCTACCCGCCATGTTAGTGGCAATAGTTACAGCTCCTTTTCGTCCGGCCTGAGCAATAATTTCACCTTCACGTTCATGATTTTTAGCGTTAAGAATTTCATGTGGCACGCCTTCACTCTTTAGATATTCGCTCAGTAATTCATTTTTTTCAATCGAAACCGTACCTATTAAAACCGGCTGTCCTTTGGCGTGCAAATCTTTTACCTTTCGAGCTATAGCCTTAAATTTCCCTATTTCTGTTTGAAAAATCTGATCATTACCATCACGACGGTTAATGGGTTTGTTTGTCGGTACCACCAAAGTGTCCGTACCGTAAACTTTGTAAAATTCCTCAGATGAGGTTTTAGCGGTACCCGTCATGCCAGACAGCTTCTTGTAAAGCCTGAAATAGTTCTGGAAAGTAATGGAAGCCATAGTGCGGGACTCCTTTTGTACCGCAACCCCCTCCTTGGCCTCAACAGCTTGATGCAAGCCCTCACTCCATCTTCGTCCAGGCTGAAGCCTGCCGGTAAATTCATCCACAATAATCACCTGATCTTCCTTTACCACATAAGACCGATCTCTTTCATAGAGAGCTTTTGCCTTAACTGCAGTTTCTAAATGATGAACATATTTCATTCCTTTTTCGGTGTATATATTGTCCACCCCAAGTTCTTGCTCAGCCTTTTCAATACCACTGTCTGTCAATGTTATAGCGTGCATCTTTTCATCTACCTTAAAATCCACATCTCGTTTAAGAGTGGTGGCGATTTTTGCAAAAGTAGCATAAAGATCCTCAGAATCAACTGTGGCAGCAGAAATAATAAGAGGTGTTCTTGCCTCATCGATAAGAATCGAGTCTACCTCGTCGACGATGGCAAAATTAAAATCGCGCTGGCGCAGTTCTCTTTCTTCATACGAAATATTGTCTCGTAAATAATCAAATCCAAATTCATTGTTGGTACCATAGGTAATATCCGCGTGATACGCCTCCCGTCGGCTAACCGGCCGCAAAAATTCGTGGTGCACTTTAAATGAACCTACTTCATCCCGATCCTGATCTACCTCTGTATGTTTTGGATCATAAATAAATGAACTTTCATGATTAACAATTCCAACTGACAATCCCAGAAAAGAATAAATCTGCCCCATCCAAGCAGCATCTCGGCGAGAAAGATAATCGTTGACGGTTACAACATGAACGCCCTTACCACCCAAAGCGTTCAAATAGGCAGGCAAAGTAGCCACCAAAGTTTTACCTTCTCCAGTTCTCATTTCTGCAATATTTCCTTTATGTAAAATAATTCCACCCAGAAGTTGAACATCAAAGTGACGCTGGCCCAAAGTGCGTCTTGAAGCCTCGCGAACCACAGCAAATGCCTCAGGTAAAATATCCTCGAAAGTCTTGCCTTCTGCCAATTCTTCTCTAAAAAATTTTGTTCGGCCCGCTAAAGCATCGTCAGAAAGAGCTTTAATTGAGGCTTCTAATGCGCTAATTTTTGCTACTATCGGTAAAAAAACCTTTATTTTAGCCTCATTTCCATCTCCGAATAATTTTTTTAATGTAAAAAGCATCGTCATATATTAACATAAAACATCAAATTGACAGGTATTCGACGAAAACGGCGCGCCAAGGCGCGCCGTTTTCAATTTTCTTCCAAACGCTTTACGCAACTTCAGAAGGATTATGAGAAATTTCAATCTCATCTGCTTTAATGTTGGCAATAACCACAACAACAATCAGCACACTGAAAAATAGCGGAAATGGCGCAGAGATAGCAGCAACAACAAAAATTGATTTTAATATTAGTGGCAAAGTAGAAGCAAATAGTGTGATTTTTAAAGACTGGCTATATGACAAAGAAACAGCCTTTACCTTACCAATCAACAAAACTATAAGTGCCATAACGGCCAACCATACCAAATTAAAAGTAAAATAAAATACAAACGCAGTCCATAGAATAAAGAAAAAGCCGAACGAAAGCGCCAAATGATGACTACCTATGACATCGGCCCAATGAAACAATAATTCCTGATTAAAAGTAAAATCAGGCAAACGACTGATATCAGTCACTTGAATCTGACTTTTCCCTTTTTCACTAACAATAAAATTTCGTCCTATCAAAACATCCGTATCATATTTTCGAAAAGTATCCAAAGATGAATCACTACTAGTATCAACTACCAAATAATTACTATGCTCGCCCTTTTTGACAGATGTCGCCTTGAGGACATACGGCTCCGAAACATTGCTCGAAACCACCCCATTCTTGATGGTAAGTGACAATTCCTTAGGATAAAAACTTACAAATTTTTTGAGACTCTCCGCGGAAAATAGAGGAGCCAACTCGCTTCCTAAAATAAAAGCGACTATAAATGCCAAAATTACTATAAATGAAAAAAAATATTTCATTGAAAAGCCCAGAGACTTATCCTTCAAAGATCTATAAAACACAGGGTTGTAAAAACTATTTTTTAGATTTGAGACAAATATCATATATTTTATTTATTTTAACTTATAAGTCAGATTAACATAAAAACTTTATTGTGGAAAATCAAGATGAAAATCACGACAAATAATTCACTTCCCACTCGATCTCAATACCTACTTTTTCTTTGACACATCGGGAAACTTCAACAGCAAGAGACCGAACCTGAGATGAACTGGTTCCGTCAGCACTCACCAAAACAATCGGTTGCAATTCAAAAAGTCCAACGCCTTCTTTCACGTAACCCTTAAGATGACACACATTATCAAGAATCCAAGCCAAGGGAATCTTAATCATCAAATCTTGACCTGAAGTGCTTGGTATCTTGAAACCCGGCAAGTTTGGGAATTTCCTTCTTAAATCTTCAAATTTCTCTTTAGAAATTATTGGATTTTTGAAAAACGACCCTGCAGTACCAACGTTTTTTAAATCAGGGAATTTTCCCTTACGAATTTCCAAAACGACACTCCTTACAAGCTGAAGCGTGGGAACAATATTTTTTCGAGACTCTAAGGAAAAATAATTTTTCAAATCCTTATACTCGAGATTAAGTGGTGAACTATTCTTCAAAAGAAAAGTGACCTTGATTATGAAAAAATTTTTTCCTTCAGGGGTCTTAAAAAAACTGTCCCTGTATCCAAAATGGCATTCTGAATTGCTAAAAATTCTAGCCGCCCCACTTCTCATATCGATTGTCTCGACTGCAATAACAAAATCCTTAACCTCAACACCATACGCTCCGATATTTTGAACCGGTGATGCCCCTACAGTACCGGGTATGCCTGAAAGATTTTCCAAACCGTAAAGATTCCGATTGACCATAGCGTCCACGAATTCATCCCACAATTCACCCGAACCAGATGCAACCTCAACTCCACCCAAAACATCCACATACGACAATCCTAAAATCTCATTTTTTGCGATTACCCCTCTGAAACCATCGTCATTTACCAACAAATTTGAACCACCGCCCAAAACAAAAATTGGTAAATTTTCTTTCCTAGCAAAATCGATAGTACTAATTATATCTTCAACTTTTCTTAT
Source organism: Candidatus Tayloriibacteriota bacterium (assembly GCA_009695005.1). Taxonomy (GTDB): domain Bacteria; phylum Patescibacteriota; class Minisyncoccia; order Phycocordibacterales; family SIBU01; genus SIBU01. The sequence continues at coordinate 63,211 of SIBU01000002.1, read as the reverse complement.
ACGAAAAAAATAGCGGGCTGATCCGCCAATCTTAAAAGTTGTATATTTCGATAGTGGTACGTTTTCTTCCATAAAATTACAAAACAGAGAACCTATAAAACTCGAGTCTAAACCAACATCGCATAATCGCAATCAACGACATCCATCACTCACAATAATACACAACTTAATCATACTCCAAAGATTTACCCTACTCCAGAGCAATTTTAAAACGACGGGTTTGAAATTACACCACACGAACTCTCTGTCGAGGCAATTCCTCGACATAAAAAAACCTGCCCCAACCGAAATTGGAACAGGTGATACTTAAACCAGCAAAACAACTAAGCAAGCTCAGCCGTGACGGCCTCTGTTACACGCTGGGTATTATTACCATCACCTCGATACATTGCCTTACACCGACGGATCCTATTCTGAAAATCCACGGGGGCCATCCTGAGGACACTAATAAAATCTGCCGGAGTTTCCACTTCGACAGCACACCCACAATCCACCAATGGGAAACGTGTCAGACCGCCAAAGACAGAGCTCATATTTTTCCGACCGTTCTCTGAATTCCAACTAACAGGAAGTGACCCCAAGGCGGCCGCCTCGATTAATGCATTCGAAAACACACTAACCGTAAGTCCGGCCAACATCATCAACTGTTGCGATGTGGTTGATGTTGGCACGTGAAGCACATACCCTTTGGCCTTTGCCAAAATGGCATTCCAAAGTGCACAATGATCAGCTCGTTGCATGAATTTCGGATGAAATCTCGGAATAAGAATGCAAGGTATCTCTTTTTGACAATCATTCAGTGCCTGAATCAAACCCTCGAGAGCTGAGGCAGAGAAGATATTTTGCCCGCAAAACAGAATAGTACGCTCGTTGCAATTTGCAAGATTACCAAGAAACCCAGTCGGAATCTTGACCTTAGCCAAAGAATCCATTGCCGGTGAACCCGTAATGTAAACTTTGGGCATCGATGCTCCAAAGGGATGGTAGTTCAAGATTCTTTCTCTAGCAAAATTGTCAAGAGTGCAAATGAAATTCGGCACTGCGGTTGACCGAGACTCAGCGCCCCAAACATCAATGACGTAACCGAGCTTTATCCCCAACTTGTTAGCGGCTAGTCCGAACTTTTCCCCCCAATTAATCGGATCAGCGAGACCTGTAAGAACAAGATCCGGCTTTAGCCCAGCGAGAAAAATTTCGAACTCACACTCCGTGGAACCGGAGAAATGACGAGCAACAGCCTCATCTTTTTCCAACCACTTATCGAGTGAAATTCCCTCAGCGATCACAGTCACATTGTGACCTCTTTCACGCAAAGCAGACACGAGAAGAAAGTAGATTAGAAATTCCGCAATGTCTTTTGTTACTACTATTATGTTTTTAGACAAGTCTCCTCCTTTTACGTAGATTTGTTTTAGATTTTATTTCGCCCATGGCAAAGACCACGGTGAACTATCCAAAATGTAGCATAGAAATCAAAAAAGTCAAGCATGCGCTCGATTTTTTTGATTCTTAGAATAATTCAATTTTTCAACCTAAAACATCTTCCCTGCTTTAATTTGTTTTACGTAATCATCAGCCTGAGCCTTGGCAGAAGGATTAAGTTCCGCTCCTCTGTTTAAATCAGCAATCGCTTCAGCTTTGCGACCCGTTCCATTAAGAACAGCTGCACGCATAAAATAATAATTCGCATTAGATGGATTCTTCTTGATCAAGGCATTCGCGCTCTGCAAAGCATTTTCAAAATATCCGCTTGTGTAAAATGCCACTATAAATCGCTCATCGCCCAAAACAGAATCAAGAGGAATGGGTTTTAACACCTCGGCTGCAAGCTCCGGTTGTTTGGCGTAAATAAGTGACAATCCATAAAGAGTACGAGACTCATTGAGGGTTGGATCACCGTCAAAAGCAATTTTCATTGTCGCCACAGCATTCGGATAATCCTTCTTAGAAAGATAAGCGGAACCAACAGAGAAAAGAATTGCCTGCTTTTTCGGTGAAAGTTCCTGCGCTTTTTTCAAATACAAAATAGCATTATCCAAATCACCTATAGCCATCAAGAATGTGCCGTTGAACAACTGATATCTTGCGTCATTAGGTGCCTGCTCGAGCTGAAGCAACATTTCATTTCTCGCCAAACTAAAGAACTCGCCCTTAATTTTCTGATCAAGATTAGGTGCGTTGGAAGCTTGAGTGGCCGTTTGAAGTAATTGTTCACGAATTTCGGGATCACCAAATGATCTGTGTGATAAGGCTTTTTCAAAACGAGCCAAGTTAACAGCAGGTCCACCTTGTAAATTCGAAAGTGCTTGAATAAGTTCAGTGGCCGCCAAAATAGGAGGAGCGTTAACTTTATAAAGTATGAAAACCGTAACCAAACAAACAAGCGGAATAATCATACGATTTTTCAAACCACTATCCAAAGCACCAACCTTCTCCTCAACCTTAGGCGATGGTACACCGACAAAAGAATCAATATAGGCCAAAACCATGATGAAAGGAATGTAACTGGTTATGTTGTCGAACACAGTAAGGTTGTGGAAAAAATACCCAACAAACAATCCGGTTAACAAACTTTTTTCTGAGAAAGAAAATGGGCTACCCTTTCGCCAAAGGTAATAAAAAGTAAAACCAAAAATTGAAAGATAGGCCAAAAGTCCCAAAATTCCACCTGCAATAAGCCAATCAAAAATAATATTGTGTGTGCGATCAAACCATTGTTCTTGATGGAACATCAAGGGGTCGTAATATTTATTAAAGACGTAATTGAAACTCTCTTGTCCCCAACCCAAAAGAGGTCTTTCTCCCACTCCCTTAAGTGCCACTGGCCACAACAAACAACGTGATTTCATTTCACCTTCACAAATAGCCTTTGTATCGAAAGTTAACAAATCATCGGTAAAGGCGGCTAAACGGAAAAGAGGCTCATGATTCTTAACGAAATCTGAATTTCTTTGAAAAATAAACAGACCTCCCACCAAAACAATAACAGCCAAAATTGCAATACTGACACTGCGTAATATTTTATTTTTCTTCTCGAAGACCGCCAATCCTATTGTCACACATACTATTCCAGCTACCAAACCAATGGTTGCGCCTCGGGTTGCAGTTTTATAAAGAATAAAAGTATCCGCTAACGCAAAAACACTGTAAGAAATAATCCAAAAATAATCCTCAAACTCAAAGGTCTCGTAACTTCTTCTGGCATACCCCGAAAGCAAATACAAAGCGAAGAAAACATGGAATAGCATATATCCACCAAGATATGCAGAATTACCGATAGTAGCGTCAATGCGTGTAGCCCCTTGATGTATAGCAAGTTGACCTAAAAGCTGTCGACAACTGTAAATAAAAATAATAAAACTTACAAAAAGAGAAACTCTAAACAACCACTCCCAAACCTTTTTAGTCATGACAGAACTCAAAACCACAAACAGCACAAAAAGATGAGCAAGTGTCACCCAACCTTCCATTCTCTCGTAATTTGACCAAAAACTTTTACTCACATTTGGACTTAAAAGATCGGAAATAAATATAAGTGCCACAAAAACCCCAAAAGCCTGGAAAATTCTGGAAAACTTCGGAAGAGCGGAACGATCCCTGAGGGCCAAAATTATCCACAGACAAGCAATAATCTCTACAATTATTCTAAAGGAAAAATTCTTTCCGGTAATAAAAGGAAAAAACAAATGACTTGAAACAAAAAGACAAAGAAACGGCAGAATAAAAATTCCACACAAAATAATTGACCTTAACACCACGTCAACAATGTCATTGGATTGACGAGTAACAGAAACCTGAGACACTTCTTCCGAAGTACCATCTTTTTTTTGCTTCCGTGAATTTTTTTGATTAGCCATGACAAAAACTATAGCACAGAGATAAAATGAGAGCTACACAAATTAGTGTATACCTAAAAAATCTACAGCCAAACAATACTCCGTAATCTTAATTTAAGAGTTTCGACCAAAATGTAATCCAAAAAAATTAAGCCTTTGATTTTTTAAAATGACCGGAAAGTCGATTCTCAATAAACAACCAATCTTCCGGCTCGTCGATTTCCACAGCGGTATGTTCAGGCATTTTAAACACCCCTATTTTACCTCCAAGGCGATTTTTAAGAGTGTCTAGAATTTCTCTCTTTGTAATATAAAAAGCTCCATTCTCCATAATGGTACCGTTCCACTCCTGCCTCAAGGGACGTTTCAAAGGATTATAATTCAGTGGCACACCCTCATGAGTCCAGAAGAAACGTTTTAATTGCACTCCCGACACCATACTGTCCATCTTTCCCTCGACAAACTGTTCAATTGCCAAATCTAAATCTTGATTTTCAGTCAAAGGTGAAGTGGCCTGAATTGTAATCAAAATATCAAAAGACACTTCTTTAGCAAAATGCATCATAACTGATTCAGTTGAAGAGTTATCTTGGGCTAATTCAGCTGGTCTATCTATAACTTTCACACCCAAACCAAACGACAAAACTGTGTCTTTAATTTTTTTATCCTCAGTTGAAACCCAAACCTCATCTATGTACTTGGAATCAGTAGCCGCCTTAAGAACCCAGTAGCACAAAGGCTTACCCGCCAAGGTTTTTATGTTCTTATACGGTATAGACTTTGACCCACCTCTAAGAGGGACCAGTCCAACTATTTTGAGATTATTTATCATTTATATAGAATAACATACAATACGCATTTGATACAACTTGACACCTTTTGACACTTTTGCTACATTATACGTAAATGAATGAAGAAATCAAGCCAGGGGCTGTGTATACAACCGCAGAAACCCAAAAAATATTAAGGATAAGCGAAAGCACAGTTAAGCGCCTTCTGAAACGCGGGCTTATACGTGCAAACAAAATTGGCGGTCAATACAGGATTCTTGGCAAGGAATTGCTTCGCGCACTATCACCGGAACTGGAAAAGGAAGCGGAAAAATCTTACCTAAAGATTAAACGCAAAGTAATCGGAAAAATCAACAAATGGTAATATATAAAACATTGTCCAAAGAGAAAATGTTATACTATTTGACTATATAAACCATATATGAAAAAAGAAACCAAAAAAACCTCAACAGTCGCTGGTTTACGAAAAAAAGCTTTAATCACGGGTATCTCCGGCCAAGACGGTTCTTACCTTGCAGAACTGTTACTAGAAAAAGGTTACGAAGTGCACGGCATCATCCGAAGATCATCGAGTTTCAATACCGGCAGAATAGAACATTTATACCAAGATCCCCACTTGCCAAACACACGATTATTCCTTCATTACGGTGATTTAATTGACGGTAGCAACCTCCAGAAAATTCTCTATAAAGTAAACCCGGATGAAGTTTACAATCTTGGTGCTCAATCTCATGTCAGAGTTTCTTTCGATATGCCTGAATATACAGCCGACGTAACAGGGTTAGGGGTACTTAGACTACTTGAAGCGGTAAAAAACACCGAAGAGCATGCGGGTAAAAAAATTAAATTTTATCAAGCCTCTTCATCGGAGATGTTCGGCACCACTCCCCCACCACAAAACGAGAAAACTGTTTTTGCTCCAGCCAGCCCATACGGCACCGCTAAAGTTTTTGCCTACCACTCAGTAGTGAATTACAGAGAATCCTACGGAATGTTTGCGGTCAACGGTATTTTATTTAATCATGAATCACCTCGACGAGGAGAAACATTCGTCACCAGAAAAATTACCGAAGCGGTTGCACGCGTCAAGTTGGGCCTGCAAGAAAAACTTTATTTAGGAAATCTGGAAGCCAAACGCGATTGGGGTCATGCCAAAGATTATGTGCTAGCCATGTATCTTATGTTGCAGCAGTCGGAACCAAACGATTACGTGATCGCAACTGGCAAGCAACACACAGTAAGAGAATGCGTTGAACTAGCCTTTAATGAAATAGGAATCAAAATTGAGTGGAGAGGCAAAGGCATCAAAGAGCAAGGTGTGGACAAAAAGACGGGAAAAGTAGTCGTACAAATCGACGCTCGATACTTCAGGCCGGTTGAAGTGGATTCGTTACTTGGAGATGCAAGCAAGGCAGAAGATATTTTGGATTGGAAACCAAAAATAAGTTTTGAAACACTGATAAAGGAAATGGTAGCTCATGATTTGATACTGACTAAAATTAAAAAAGCAGAATCAAATATTTAATTCCCTTATCAAGTAAAATAATGGAAAAAAAATATAAAATCTATATAGCTGGTCATCGAGGGTTGGTAGGATCAGCCATCGTTCGAAAACTCCAAAATGAAGGTTACAGAAATCTTGTTCTTAAAACAAGAACTGAACTTGACCTTCTTGACCAAAAATCCGTTACAGACTTTTTTGCTCAGGAAAAACCTGACTATGTTTTTTTGGCTGCTGCTAAAGTTGGTGGGATCATGGCTAACAAGGATTTTCCAGCCGAATTTATATATGAAAATCTGATGGTCCAGGCTAATGTCCTAGAACAGTCACGTAAAAATGGTGTTAAAAAATTACTATTCCTTGGTAGTTCATGTATCTACCCACGCCTAGCACCACAACCCATAAAAGAAAAGTACCTACTCTCAGGACCACTCGAACCGACAAATCAAGCCTACGCCATCGCCAAAATTGCTGGAGTTATCACATGTCAATCATACAACAAGGAATTCGGAACCAATTTCATATCTGCAATGCCGACCAGTCTTTACGGCCAAAATGATAATTTCGATCTTGAACATTCCCACGTACTACCATCTCTCATCAGAAAATTTTATGAAGCAAAAAAGCATAATCAAAATGAAATAACCTTATGGGGCAGTGGCAAAGCAAAGCGTGAATTTCTTCACGTCGATGAATTCGCCGATGCTGCAATTTTTCTTATGAAGCACTATAACGACAGCGAAATCATCAATGTCGGGACAAATGAAGATATTTCTATCAAAGCTCTGGCCGAACTTGTTAAAAAAATTACTGGATTTAAAGGTAAAATTTTATGGGACAAGACAAAACCCGACGGCTCACCTAGGAAACTATTAGACGTTTCCAAAATTCATGCCTTAGGCTGGCACCACAAAAAGACATTAGAAGAAGGTATAAGAGAAACCTTCGATTGGTTTCAAAAATCACAAAAGGAGATAAAGGTAAAAAATTAAGCAATACACTATGGTGACGACAATTATAAAACCAAAAAAAACTTTTAGCCTTGAAGACTTCAAGGAAGTTTGGCGTTACAAAGGTTTACTTTATTTTTTTGTCTGGCGAGACTTAAAAGTTCGGTACAAACAAACTATTGTCGGCATCGGTTGGGCCATTTTTCAACCATTCATGACCATGGTTGTTTTCAGTGTTTTTTTCGGAAAACTAATCAAGGTTCCATCCGACGGCATACCCTACCCTATTTTTGTCTACAGCGGGCTTTTGTTTTGGCAACTTTTTTCAAGTGCATTATCCGATACTTCTAATTCTCTTATTTCGAACTCGGCCATCATAACAAAAGTTTACTTCCCTAGAATCATTCTTCCTCTCGCAGACACGGCAAATAAATACGTCGATTTTTTCTTCGCGAGTTTAGCGTTAATCTTTTTAATGTTCCATTACAACTATGCTCCAGGAATTGTGGGGTTAACTATTGTCCCATTGCTACTTTTCATCACTTCAGCTACCGCGGTCGGCTGCGGGTTAATATTAGCTTCTATAAACGTTAAATATCGGGATGTTCGATACGTACTACCGTTCTTCATGCAACTACTTTTATTCCTTACACCAGTTATTTATCCTTCAAGTATTGCCGGAAAATACGCATGGCTTCTTTCACTTAATCCCATGACTGGGGTAATCAAAGCCGCCAGATCAGGTCTTCTGGGCACTGGCTCTATTGGTTGGCATTCACTTTCAATTTCCTTTGTGGGATCAATAGTTCTACTATCACTTGGTATTTATTTTTTCAAAAAAACTGAACGTTATTTCGCAGATATAGTATAAAACTATGAAACCTATCATCGAAATAAAAAATGTTGGTAAGAGATACAGCATCATCGGCAAAAAAGGCGGTTATGTTGCCTTACGTGACGTGATTACCGAAAATTTTCTTCACCCCTTTAAATTTATCAAATCAATATTTAATAAAAATGGTTCTGAAACTTTTTGGGCACTCAGAAATTTTAACCTTGAAGTATTTAAAGGAGAAGCCATAGGAATAATCGGAGCAAATGGAGCTGGAAAATCGACCCTCCTAAAAATCTTATCCAGAATTACTCCCCCAACTGAAGGTGAAATTACAATACATGGAAGAATCGCCTCTCTTCTCGAGGTCGGCACAGGCTTTCACCCTGAATTATCTGGTAGGGAAAACATTTACCTGAACGGAGCCATTCTAGGCATGACTAAACAAGAAATAGAGAAAAAGTTTGATGCGATAGTTGAATTCTCGGGCATCGGAAATTTCATTGACACACCGGTCAAGCGCTACTCAACTGGAATGTATGTTCGTCTTGCTTTTTCAATTGCTGCCCACATCGAGCCAGATATCCTTTTGGTTGACGAAGTGTTAGCAGTCGGAGATGCAGAATTCCAAAAAAAATGTTTGGGGAAGATGGAAGAAGTTACGGGCACAGCCGGTAGAACTATTCTTTTCGTTAGCCACAACATGTCGGCCGTCGAAAAACTTTGTCCTAAAAGCGTACTTTTAAGCAAAGGCCAGCTAGTAATGTTTGACGACACCAAAAAAGTCATAGAACATTACCTTCAAAATGAATATGAGAAAAATATCGAGGGTGAAAAACTTTTTCCATTGAAAGAAAAAGATATCATCATAAAAAGATTCCACACAAAACAACGAAATTCCAAGACCACACACCTTGACTGCGATTCGCCATTCGAGGTTGAGATTGATTTTGAAACACTCTCCGACCTCACACTATTCCGTATCGGCATATATGTAAAAAATTCCATGGGCGACATCATGATCAGAAGTTTTATCGCCGACTGGAAACCGGAACTTGAAAACATAAAAAAAGGTAACTACAAAATTACATTACCTTTTCCAGAAAAGCTTCTTACTCCAGGAAATTACTTTATTGCCCTCAACGCTGGACGTTTTGGAATAATCAACTATCTAGCAAAACATCAAATAGAAAAATCCATCACAGTCGGCCCTTCGGCACATTTCAACCAGGCGCATCCAACTGAAAATACAGGTGCAAAAATTTTGATAAAAAATGAATGGCAAATCCAAACAAATGAACTACCCCATTAAAAAAATTAACTCCTTAAAAAGTTCAATCGTTTTAGCAGCACACAATGCCGGCGAAGGGCATGTTGCAAGTGCCTTTTCAATTCTTGATATTTTGTGGGTACTTTACGACCTAGTTTTAAGATTTAACCCTCTTAATCCTAAAGACCCGCAAAGAGATATATTTATATTAAGTAAGGGGCACGCTTCTCTTGCCCTTTATGCTGTTCTTGCGGAAAAAGGTTTTTTTGAAAAAAGCGAACTAGAGCGATTCGCAAAATTCGACAGTATTTTGGGGGGACACCCAGACAGAAACAAAATCCCTGGAGTAGAAGCCTCAACAGGATCTTTGGGACACGGACTTCCGATGGCGATAGGTGTGGCCCTAGGATTGAAAATTTCAAACTCTAAAGCAAAAGTTTTCACTCTTATAGGAGACGGCGAAGCAAACGAAGGTACCGTCTGGGAATCGGCCTTGCTTGCTACCCACCACAAACTAACAAACCTGATCTGCATAGTTGACTACAATCATTCCACCGACAGAGCTCTCTCTGTTGGTGATCTAAGTCTAAAATTTGAAGCTTTCGGATGGAAGTGTTTGAAAATCAATGGACATAATCACAAAAAAATTCTAAAGGCCTTATCATCGCAATCAGACAAAAAACCAATCGCGATCATCGCAGAAACGATTAAAGGCTTCGGTTCAAAAACCATGGAACACAATCCTGCATGGCACCACAAATCACCGAACAAGGAAGAACTCGAGATAATCCTAAAAGAACTCAAATGAATATGCGCCAACAACTAATCGTCACAGTCGAATCGCTCCTCGAAAAAGACGAGCGCTTGGTTACCCTTCTCTGTGACATTGGAATTTTTGGCTTCAGAAAAGCTTTTGAAAATTTTCCAAAAAGAATTTACAACGTAGGCATCCTTGAGCAATCCACAGTCAGTCTGGCCGCAGGTTTAGCATTAACCGGTAAAATTCCCGTAATCCACACCATCGCACCTTTTTTAATCGAGCGTTCACTCGAACAACTTAAAGATGATTTCGGCTATCAAAAGTTAGGTGGAAACTTTGTCAGCATCGGGGCTTCATACGATTACGCGGCACTTGGTTGTACACATCATTGTCCTGGAGACATCGGTATTTTGAAACAAATTCCTGGTATGGAAATCGTTGTACCAGGAACAGCGGGTGAATTTGATATTCTTTTTAAGGAATCGTACGCCAATGGCCACCCTACATATTTCAGATTATCCGAAAAGGAAAATACCGAAAGTCTGCCGGTAAAATTTGGAAAAGCGCACTTAATTAGAAAAGGTAAATCAGCCACAGTAGTCGCAGTAGGGCCAATACTAAAATCTGTTTTGGAGGCTTGCTTAAACGAGGATGTAACTATTCTTTATTACACAACACTTGAACCGTTTGATCATGAAACTCTTAGAAACAATTGCCCATCAGGAAAAGTTCTACTATGTGAACCATACTACGAAGGTGGTTTAACAAATGAAATAATCAATTCATTAAAACCACAAGCGGCATCAATCGATACCGTGGGTGTACCGAGAAAATTTCTAACCAATTACGGCAAATCGGATGAACATGACGAGCAAATAGGACTTACAGCTTCATCAATCCGGAACCGCCTACATAAGTTAATCTAATGAATAAACTTGAAGCTATAATTCAAAAAGATATTTTGGAAATCTTACCTAAGATTGATTTCAAAGAGCTTAATGGAAAAACCATTCTTATTACCGGTGCCTCTGGACTTATTGGCACATACCTATTAGCAACAATGAGAGAATTGGCTGACGAGGGTTTCAAAATACAAGTAATTGCCCTGACCCAAGGGGGCTTCCCAAAATATTTATCCCATTTCGGAGAAAATGTGAAATTTATCAAAGGTGACCTTACCAATCAAAAATTGCTGGACTCGATTCTAAAAGTCGACTATATCATTCACGCCGCAGGATATGGCCAACCTGGAAAATTTCTAGAAGACCCGACCAAAACCATAGAACTAAACACAACATGCACAATCAACTTAATAAAAAAACTTAAAACGAATGGAAAGTTTCTCTTTATTAGCACCAGCGAAGTTTATAGCGGTCTAGAAACTCCACCATTCAAAGAAGAGCAAATAGGAACCACCAACACCAACCACCCACGCGCCTGTTACATAGAGGGTAAAAGATGCGGGGAAGCAATTGTAAATGCCTATCGAGGAAAAGGAGTTGAGGCAAAATCTGCCCGTCTTTCTCTTGCATACGGTCCAGGCACAAAAAAAGGTGACAAACGAGTCCTGAATGCTTTCATAGAAAAAGCTCTAGGAGGAAAACTTGAATTACTTGATCAGGGTATCTCTAAAAGAACATACTGTTATGTTAGTGATGCTGTAGAAGTTTTATGGCAAATACTTTTTTTTGGGAAAGAATCTGTTTATAATGTTGGAGGAATTTCAAATACCACAATTGCACAACTAGCAAAAATGATTGGAACATCTCTTGACACACCTGTAATTTTCCCCAAAAATACGACAAATCATTTACAGGAAGCCCCAACCGATGTTCAACTTGATATGACAAAAGCCGTCAAGGAATTTAAAAAAACCGACTATATCCCCTTAAATGACGGCTTAGAAAGAACGATAAGGTGGCAACAAATCCTCTACAAAACATAATGATAAAACCAATTAAAAACATAGTGGACATGATAGAAAGAATAATAATTAATTTCAAAAAAATTCACTCTTCCTTATTTTCCATGATACCCAGGCATTGATAATAAAATTATAAAACTTTATGAAAAATCCAGAAAAAATATTGGTAACGGGCGGAAGTGGACTAATCGGTTCAGCTCTTAAAAGACTGAAAGTTCCTAATGCGATTTTTTTATCGCGCAAAGACGGTGATTTAACTGATTTCAATCAAACACTTAAAATTTTCAAAAAACACAAGCCCACTCACGTTATTCATCTGGCTGCCCAAGTTGGAGGTATCGGGGGCAACAGCATGCACACCGGAGAATACTTCCGTAACAACATTATGATTAATATAAATGTTTTGGAAGCAGCCAGACTTACCGATGTCAAAAAATTAATTTCCTTTATGTCCACTTGCATCTTTCCGGACAAATGCGAATACCCCTTAAACGAAAAAAATCTTCACAATGGTCCGCCCCATCCTTCAAATTTTGGCTATGCCTACGCGAAAAGAATGCTTGAGGTACAAAGTAACGCCTACAGAAACGAATGGGGTTGCAATTTTATCGTCGCCATACCCACAAACATCTATGGTCCTAATGATAATTTCAGCCCTACTGAAGGACATGTGGTTCCATCTCTCATCCAGAAATGCTACTTAGCCAAAAAGAACAATACGGATCTTTATGTATGGGGCAGTGGCAAACCACTCCGCGAATTTGTCCTGTCAGATGATATTGGAAAACTGGCAATTTGGGCTCTAAAAAATTACAATGAACCCTCCCCTATTATTTTATCCTCTGGAGCTGAAGTCAGCATCGAAAATTTGGTCAAAATGATTGCCAAGGAAATGAATTTTAAAGGTAAAATTACTCTTGACTCCTCAAAACCAGATGGTCAATTCCGTAAACCATCCGACACCACAAAATTTTTGAAATACAAACCTGATTTCAAATTTACGTCTATAGAAAAAGGTGTCAAAAAAACCGTTCGGTGGTTTATTGAAAATTATCCTAATATAAGAAAATAAAAAAGACGTGGATTCAATACCACATCTTTTACTTATACTAGCCACTATCGCCCATTACCTTTTTCAAAATTACGAATAAGTGGTTTTAAATCATCCCAAAAACTCTCTGGAATTTCCATCTCGCCGGCTTTAATATTGGAGACTGCTTCCTCCGGAAGCCTGGCACCAGGAATTGTTGATGCAACTTGAGGATGTCGTGTACACCACTGAAGCGCAGCCGCTGCCATAGAAATTCCGTGCTTCTCACACAATTTTTTAATCTTCACCACATGTTCAAGACAAGTTTGGCTAAAATTTCGGTCATCGTAGATCATATTGTGCACGGGACCCGTTGCCAACAGCCCTCGTTCAAGCGGCGCGGCAATAACAAGACCTACATTATGCCTTTCAGCCGCTGGTAGTATCCGCTTATACGCAAGTTGATTAAGTAGGCTCCACGCTTCACAAACAACAGCAACATCAAACTCACCTGTTTCGATAAGGTCAGCATTAACTTCAGGATCATTTGAAGCAGTACCGATAAATCGAACCAGACCACGTTTCTGAAGAATTCTAAGAGAATCGACAATTTTCCCCTTGCCAAACAAATCTTGCATCGAAGCGCCCATGGCATCGTGAACATATACGATTTCAATTCGTTTAAGCTTGAGACGCGCTAAACTTTCCTCAACACTCCGAGTGATAAAATCAGCATTATAATTGAAAGTGCTAAGATCCAAGCATTTACCAACTTTGGTTGTCACAATACATTGCTTGGCAAGTTTGGGACAAAGCTGCAAAGCTTCCCCTATCATTTTTTCACTCTGTGTCCTGCCATATATAACAGCAGTGTCAATTAACGTACAACCGGCATTTAATGCGGCAACAACAGTTTTAACACCAAGCTCATGAATCATCTGACTTGCACCTTTATATTCCCTTGCCGCCTGCTCAGGAGTTGGAATTCCGATAAAGGCTGTTCCCAGCCCCACAATTGGAACGTTCAAACCCGTACGACCTAATATTTTTGTTTTCATTTATTATTTCTCTATATTCTACAAAATTCTTTTAGAAAGATACCCTAAATAATACACAAAGTCAATGTCTGGTTAACTTGCAAATAAAAAAACGCAACCTTAGATTGCGCTTTAAAGAGAGTGGTTCGAATTTTATGTTTTCCAAGGGAAAAGGCCAACTTGAGCAAACTTTGCTTCGACGCTCCGCTGCCAGGCCCTGGTATATTCAAAATCGGCTCTCCCAAGATCACGGGCTTTCTCCGATCGCAACATATCCCACCACTCTAGGTTGTAAAAAGTTGCATCATAGCAACTGGCGGGTCTTTTAAAAGTTGATGCTGGATTAAGACCACCAAGTGACTCCATCACACAGGCAGGAATGTTAGGTCGATGCTGACCACCACGAATAATGTTGAGCGCACCGACATTGGCCAACCGATCAGCATCCTTGAGCGCGATTGTCACGGGTCCGTCCAAGGGATCGTTCAGACGTGAGTGAACCCTATCCGCCACTCGAATCTCTTCGATTTCAGCCACTGAAAACAGGTGCCCGACCAAAACAATACATTCCTCTATTTTAGCATTAAAGCTATCGGGAAAGTGTCGGTCGAGGCTATGCATGAGTCCTGCAACCCACGCCATCTCAGCAACACGTTCATTTTCCGAAATCATGGCAGCATACTGTGCAACCATGACGTCATGGTCAAATCCGTGCCCGTTGACATCGCGACCAGCGACAACAATTTCGTGATGGATTGCCTTAATTCTCTCAAAAAGACCGGCAAACTTTGCTCTGTTACGAACAAAAATTTCCCTAGCATTAGTATTAGTTTCCATTTATTAACCCCCGATAATTTCAAACAGTAATCCCTAATTTCCAAATCATGGAATTACTATTCTTCTGGTATCAGTTTACCATATAAAAAGAATTTGTCAAACAATATAGCCTCATGTACAATACGTTGATAAACATGAAAAAAATCACTTTAAACTACATAGATTTTGAAAAACTTTGGAACGAAAAGCTAAGTGAGTACGTCAAAAATAAAATTGATGGTTACAAATTGGTCTATTCACCGCTCGAAAAGCAAGAGGAAGAGCAGATTCTGATTAAAATCATCAACACTTTACTCGACCCCTTTTTAGTATATTCCGGTCCTCACCGACTGAAACAGTGGGAAAAGGGCTGGGGGCAAAATCTCACCGAACTCGATGAGCAAAATACCGTTGACGCAGTATTCCCCCACTACCACGGCAAATACGCAATAAATCGACTGAATCAAAGTTTTGTCAAAGGCATTTCTCCTAATTATGAAAGAAACATGCTTTATGTAATTTTGGACTATGTTTTTGACAAACATTTCCGAAAGTTTGAAAACATCTATGAGTTTGGTTGCGGAACTGGCCACAATCTACTTAAATTACGAGAAGTTAATCCTACAGTAAATCTATTCGGCCTCGATTGGGCGAAATCTTCACAAAAGATACTTAAAAAAATGGTTGACTCTGGCCTAGTGCAAAATATCACGGGATACAATTTTGACTTTTTTAAACCGAACAAACAAGTTAAAATTGCAGAAAATTCCGCTATCTACACAGTAGCCGCACTTGAACAGGTTGGCAAAAATCATAAAAATTTTGTCTCCTACCTTATAAAAAATAAACCGGAACTTTGCATACACATCGAACCGATTGCCGAAATGCTTGATGAAAACAGACTGATTGATAACTTGTCTATCAAATATTTCAGAAAGAGAAATTATCTAAACGGCTTTCTCGATTACCTGAAGGAGCTTGAACTAATGGGTAAAATAAAAATAATCGAAACCAAAAGAACTTATATTGGCAGTCAATTTATTGAAGGTTATTCGATTGTAATCTGGAAACCTCTTTAAACGTAGTCACAATTTAATGAAAAAAATCCTTCTCCAAGTGCCAAATTCAGTTTATGCGAATAACGCTATTTTCGGCATAGACGTAAACAACATGAACGAGCCTTGGCAAAAACTTAAAGCCCGTCTCGAAGAACTCGGCTATGAATTGGTTACTGCAGACAATCATAAGCTTGAGGATTGCGAGTGGATTCTTTTTATCGATTCACCTAGTGTTGATGGACTTCTCCCTAAAAACACAATCAAGTCTTTAATCAAAAAAATCTTGCGTATTCGAAACCGCAATTCGAACTGGCCAACCAGAGCACTATATAGAGAAGCGATTGAAAAAGGTTTGAAGGATAAAATGGCGATGTTTCTGTGGGAAGGACAGGTCAACAACCCAGAAAACTACACGGATCAAGTTTTCGAAAAGTTCAAATACTTTTTCACCTGGAATGATGACCTCGTTGATAATATTAAATTTTTCAAATTCTTCCTGCCTATTCCGCTTCGTCAAACACCAACAACACTCCCAACCTTTCATGAAAAAAAGCTTTTAATAAACATGTCGGCCAATCGATACTACCCACGACCTAACGAATTATATTCAGCCAGAGCCCGAACCAGCGCCTACTTCAGCTCTCACTACCCAAAAGATTTTGACCTTTATGGCGCGCTTTGGCATACACCAAGAACACGACTTCAAAAGTACTTCCCCTGGTTAGTGCCAAAATTTGCCTGCTACCGTGGACCAGCGGAAAACAAAATAAGCACCATGTCTAAATATAAATTTGCGCTTGCCTACGAAAATATGTCCGGCGCAAAAGGATACGTAACGGAAAAAATATTTGACGCTCTTCAGGCTAAGGCAGTCCCAATATACTGGGGCGCTTCCAACATCCTAGATTATGTCGACGAAGACGCCTTTATTGATAGACGGAAATTTAAAAACGATGAACAACTGGCCAAATATTTAAAAGGAGTTACTGAAAGTCAGTACAATGAAATGATTGCTGCTGGAGAAAAGTATCTTCAAACTGAGCGTTGCAAAAAATTCTCAACGGAATATTTTTGTAATCGCATTGTCGAAGTGCTTAATTTGAAAAATATAAAATAATATGGCTGTACCAATCACCAAGGCAATGATAGTTGCACGCAACGACATTGTTCGAAAAATGAAAAATGGTGAATATCGAACTACAGAGAATCCATGTATTTGTGGAAAGATAAATGGCATCATTCTTGCCGAAAATGATCGCTACGACATTCCAATCAAGACGGTTCTTTGTGAATCTTGTGGTCTAGTTCGATCCGATCCGTACTACGATGAAAATACCCTTGGTCAATTCTACAGCAAGGAATACCGTCCACTTTACACCGGTACTGACAAAGCAACGTCTGAATTCTTTATGAGCCAAAAAACTTTCGGAAGAATTATAAAAAACCTTCTTTCTGAAAAAATTTTTAATGGAAAGCTTACTGGAAAAAGAATTTTTGAGATAGGTTGTGGTGCTGGTGGTATCCTGGAAGCTTTCAAAGAAAACGGTAACGAGGTATTCGGATGTGATTATGGTCGCTCATATATAGAATTTGGTAATACGCGAAATTTGAATTTAGTGGAAGGCAGTGCGGAAACACTCAAGCAATTCGGCACAGCGGATATCGTTATCCTAAACCATACACTGGAGCACATGCTTAAACCTCAAGAAGAACTTGAAAGAATTAAAACACTGCTGTCACCAAATGGAGTACTCTACATTGCCCTCCCTGGAATTTACAGCATTCACGACACCTACCGAGGAGATCTTATGGGTTACCTTCAAAATGCTCATGTGTGGTATTTCACCTTAAAAACCCTCAATTCCCTTCTGGCCAAATCCGGCTTCGAGTTAATCTATGGCAATGAAATAATTACGGCCATCTACAAAAGCAAATCTGGGACAAACAGCACCGAAACCGAAAACTCAAAAAAAATACTGGATTATCTTAAAAAAACCAAGCGTTTACGGTGGTATTACGCCCTAAAGAAATTTTCTTTTCGGCACGTCGCATTTGAAACATTTCGCTTAACAGGACCGTTATATAGAGTAACTAGAGGTATATACAGAAAACTAAAACAAAAATGAAAAAACCAAACAACAAAAAGACAGTTAAAATTGGCGAAAGATTGGTCGGAGAAGACCAGCCAACTTTCATAATTGCCGAAGCCGGAATCAACCACAACGGCAGAATAGAACTGGCAAAAAAACTTGTCGACGTTGCTGTTGAGGCCAAGGCCGACGCCGTGAAATTTCAAATGCGAGATTTCAAAACCCTCTATACCGACAAGGCATGGAACAATACAAAAAATGAAGATATCGCAACTCAATACATCTTGTCTCTCATCCGAGAATCGGAACTGTCACATGAAAATTTCAAAGAACTTGCAAAGTACGCAAAAGATCAAGGTATCATGTTTTTGTGTACACCTTGGGATATTCCAAGTGTTAACGCATTGGAAAAACTAAATGTGCCCGCCTACAAAGTCGCCTCTGCTGACATGGTAAATTTTGAACTTCTTGAATACATAGCTTCAAAGAAAAAGCCCATGATAGTTTCCACCGGAATGTCCTCTTTGGAAGAAATCGGCGACACTGTGGATTTTCTAAACAAGCTTAATGCAGAATACATTCTTCTTCACTGCAACAGCACCTACCCTACTGCCCCGAAGGACGTAAACTTACGATTCATAAAAACACTTCAAGAAAAATTCAATGTTCCGGTTGGCTACTCTGGCCACGAACATGGCATAGCCATAAGTTCTGCGGCCATTCCGCTCGGTGCCAAAGTTATCGAAAGACATATCACTTTGGACAGAACCATGACTGGACCTGACCATGCTATTTCACTTGAACCAACTGGTATAAAAAAACTTGTCAGAGATATACGAGCAATAGAAGAAGCGCTTAGAAGTGACAAAAAATTTATCACAGCAGGAGAACTTATCAACAGAAAAATT
This sequence comes from Candidatus Tayloriibacteriota bacterium, assembly GCA_009695005.1. Lineage (GTDB taxonomy): Bacteria > Patescibacteriota > Minisyncoccia > Phycocordibacterales > SIBU01 > SIBU01. The sequence continues at coordinate 44,408 of SIBU01000002.1, read as the reverse complement.
CTAGGAAAAAGTTTGGTGGCTAAAGTTCCAATAAAAAAAGGAGAAATTTTGACACGCGAAATGATTATTTCTAAAAGTCCCGCCAAAGGCCTTTCTCCTCAGAAACTTTACAAATTGATTGGCTTAAAGGCCGAACGCGACATACCAATGGATGACTATTTTACAGAAGAAGACCTCGGTAAAAAAAGGCTGAATCGCAATTTCTCATCTAGCAGAAAATGGGGGCTCATTGTCCGACCTCATGATTTCGAGGAAATGATTGCGGGACTCAAACCTTCATTTGTTGAATTTCATTTCAGTTCTCACGACCTAAAAAATCAGATGGCTTTCAAAAACCATCCAGAACTTGAACTCATCGTGCACGCGCCTGAACTTTGGGGTGACCAACTTCTAGATTTTTCTTCCACAGACTCTTCTGTTGTGAATGCTTCCATCAAGAACATCAACGACCTACTAAACACTGTTCGATCCATAAGAAAATATTTTGGAAAAACCCCCACAAAGGCCAAGGTGGTTCTTCATCCAGGTGGCATGAGTTATGATGATTTTGTTTCCAAAGACGAACGTGCGAAAATGTATACTCGTCTCGGCAAAGCCCTAGAAAAAATAGATCGAACGGACATTGAATTATTGCTGGAAAATCAAGCCCCTCTACCGTGGTACAAAGGAGGTTCATGGTTTTCAAACACTTTCACCGATGCTGATGAAATATATGAGTTCGCTAAGAAACATAATTTTAATCTCTGTTACGACAGTAGCCATGCCCAGCTTTACTGTACACTTGCGAAAAAAGATCCAATTAAATATTTTGAAACATTGAAGCCTTTGATAAAACATATTCATCTATCAGATGGAGCCGGTACCGACGGAGAAGGTCTTCAGGTGGGTGAAGGTGATGTTCCATGGAACATCCTCATGCCCGAAATTTTAAAAGTCGATGTCACCATTTCACCGGAAATCTGGATGGGTCATCGTGATCACGGCGAAGGATTCATCACTGCACTTAAACGTTTACAAAAACACAATTTTTAAAATGAAGGAAAGAATTAAAAAAATACCAATTTTAGGTAGGAAATTGGTTAACATATACAGTATATATTTAAGAATGAGAGACGGAAAACTCCTTCAAAAAAATATTGGACTTAAAAATGTTTTTTCGAACAGGCGCTGTTTTGTGCTGGCAACAGGTCCGTCGATCAAAAGACAAGATCTTTCAAAACTTTCTGGTGAGATTTCAATAAGCGTCAGTAATTTCTTTGTTCATCCTGACTTTAAAATCATCAAACCATTCTTCCATGTTTTCACCCCCTCTCATCCACCAATTACAGAGGACCAATTTGGGGAAATGTTTAAAGACGCAGAGAAACACTTTCCTGAAAATCAGAATGTTATGATCTCATTGTCTGACAAACATATTGTCGAGAGATATCAAGTCTTTAAGAAACAAAATGTTTATTATTATTACCTTGGGATCAAACCAATTGACAAGAAAATTGATTTCACAAAGGATCTTCCGGAAATACAAACCGTCCCTCATGTCGCCATCTATTTAGCGATATATCTTGGAGTTAAAGAAATTAATCTTTTAGGTGTTGACCATGATTGGATTCTGCACGTTGGAGAAAGCAGACATTTTTTCGAAGAGAAAGAAAGTGTCTTGAGTCAAAAAGGATACAACGAGTGGTCTGAAAGCGATTTTGGAACGGAATGCGCATCCTACGCCAGTTTATGGGACAAATACCGTTCAATCAGAAGTTTTGCAAAAAAAGAGCACATTTCCATAACGAACGCCACGGATGGAGGACTTCTAGATCTCTTTCCTAGAAAAAACTTAGATGACATCTTAGGTATCACAAAAAATAATGAAAAATAAAATACGAAAGATAGCAAAGAATTGGCTACCGCCAGCAATTACTCGGACTATTAAAAAACTTAATGGTCAATCATCTTTCGGTTTTTTTGGGAATTTTCCTACATGGAAAGAGGCTCAGAAAAATTCCACTGGCTATGACACAAGCACGGTTCTAGAAAAGGTGAGAATTGGTGCCACAAAGGCCAAACTAGGAGAAGTGGCCTTCGAACGTGACTCTGTAACTTTTGCAACTCCCGAATATTCGTGGCCATTGCTGGCCAGCCTTCTTTGGATTAGCTCGCAAGAGGGAAACCAACTGAACCTAATGGATTTCGGCGGATCATTGGGAAGTTCTTATTTTCAAAATAAAAAAATGCTTGCCCATCTATCGAAAATCCAATGGAGTATAGTAGAACAACAGAATTTCGTAAGAACCGGTAAGAAAGAATTTGAGGATAACACTCTCAAATTCTTTGAATCTACAGAGGGATGTTTCAAAGAAACCTCACCAAATACAGCTCTCTTCTCTAGCGTACTTCAGTACATTGAAAAACCATACGAAATTTTAGAGAAGACTATCGCTTTAAATTTTAAATATATTATTTTTGATAGAATTTCGTTTATTCCAAATGGCCCAGATAGAATAACTATCCAAAAAGTAGCTCCAAAAATATACGACTCAAGCTATCCGGCTTGGTTTTTCAACAAGGAAAAATTTATTAAATTCCTAGCCGACAAATATGAATATATTGCGGAATGGGACGCCCTAGCTGGAACCATCCAACTAAACGATACTGTTGCGAACGATAGAGGCTTTATTTTTAAAAGAAAATGAAAATTTTTGAAAAAATTTTCAACCACACCACTTTAGTGGACCGTCCACCAGTACTTGTAGACATTGGCGCTTCGGGCGATCTTTATTCTCATTGGAAAGAGATCGCCAAATACGCAATCTGTATCGCCTTTGACCCTGACATACGAGAAATGAAGCACCTAAAGGAAGGAACCTCGCCTTACCGCGAACTTTACATTAACAATTCTATAGTTACTGAATCGGAAAATGATGTCAGTAATTTTTACCTAACCGCTTCCCCGTTTTGTTCAAGCACACTTAAACCAAAAATTGATTCTAGATGGACAATTGCTCCATTATTTAAAGTCGAAAATGAAGTAAAACTCAAAACAGAAAATTTAAAAAGAGTTATTATTTCAAAAAACATTTCAAGAATCGATTGGTTCAAAACTGATTCTCAAGGAACCGACCTTAAAATTTTTAAAAGTCTGGGAAAAGACATAATGGAGGGAACTCTTGTCGCGGACTTTGAACCTGGAATTATTGAAGCTTACGAAAATGAGGATAAGGCCTGGGAGGTGATGCAATTTATGGAAAAAATGGATTTCTGGATGAGCACAATGAGAGTTATTGGTGCAAGAAAAATGCCCCTAGGTTACGAAAAATTCAACACTAAACTGGGAAATAGTCTTCGATCATCAACTATCGAATCACCAGGATGGACAGAGATATCTTACATAAACAAAGGAAACATGGAATCTTTCGGTACTAGAGAGTATTTATTACTTTGGGTATTTGCCACTATCAAAAAACAATATGGATTTGCTTTTGAAATCGCTTCAAATGGTGACAAAAAATTTAACGATCCTATTTTTAAGGACCTTATAGATGAGACAAAAATAATTACTACCAAAATAGAATTATACAACCGAAGAACAAACAAAGGAGCAAAAATAATCAGAATGCTAAAAAATACAGTAAAAAAAATTTTATGACCCAGAAAAGCCCTTACCACTTCTGCACTCTTTTTGACAAAGGTTTCTTACTAAAAGGCGTGGCTCTTCACGAATCGCTTGTTAAACATGCTGAAAACTTTACACTTTGGATTTTATGTATGGATACAGAAACTCGCACCACACTTGAAAAATTAAATCTAGAAAATGTTCTACTTCTTTCACTTCAAGATATCGAAACCGAGGCTGTGTTAAATGCAAAAAAAACCCGAAACAACCGTGAGTATTGCTGGACATTATCTTCAGTACTTACTCTGTATGTCATGGAACGCAACGATATAGAATCGATAGCGTACCTCGACGCTGACACTTATTTTTTCTCGTCACCAGAAACCATTTACAAAGAATTTGAAAATCATTCAATTCTTATAATTCCACACCGATTATTCTGGACCAGAAAAGACAAAGAAAAGGAGGTTGGGAAATATAACGTCAGTTTGCCAATTTTCAGAAAAGACGAGAACGGCCTCGCATGTTTACATTGGTGGCAAGACCGATGTCTTGAATGGTGCTTCGACAGGATTGAACCAAATCGTTATGGCGACCAAAAATATCTGGATTTTTTTGAAGAAAAGTTCATGGGTGTTCACCCACTTCAAAATGAAGGCGCAAATGTTGCAACATGGAACATGGAAGGCAAAGAGGTTACAAAGAAAAATGGTGTTGTCTACATCGGGGACACACCGCTCATATTTTTTCACTACTCGGGATTCGTGCTCTATCCTCCCACTCCACTTTTGCCCTATGGTCCCGACATCTTTCACAAATACACCAAAACGTCCCCTGCCAAAGACCTCATCTATAGACCCTACGCAAAGACACTCTACCGGATTTTAGACCAAATCCGACACGTAGACCCACAATGGTCGCACGGCCTCACTCCCCGGCCACCCCTCAAAAAAAGTCTCAGGGAATTCTGGCACAATACATTCCACTATCCATCACGACGCGCAACCAAGAAGCTTTTGTCACCGATTATTAAAATGATACAATCATAAAAATATGGCAGAAATCAAAAGAAGAGTAATAGTGACAGGAGGATTGGGCTTCATTGGAAGCTACTTTGTTGATTTGCTTTTGAAGAACGGCTACCACGTCATCAATATCGACAAAATGACTTATGCTGCCAGGCACGATCTCAATTTTGATGCTCATCCAGAATACGAACTTATTCGTGAAGATATAGCCACCTTACGATATTTACCTCAAAATGCTGATTATCTTGTAAATTTCGCTGCCGAATCACATGTAGACAATGCAATTACATCAAACGGTCTATTTTTTGAAAGTAATATTCGAGGAGTCTACAATTTGCTAGAGCTAATACGATCCAAGGATCCAAATGACCGGCCGACACTCATTCACATCTCCACAGACGAGGTATACGGCGAAATACAAGAAGGATTTTCGGCCAAAGAAAACGACCAACTTCACCCTGAAAATCCTTACTCAGCAGCCAAGGCTGCGGCAGAAATGCTCATTTCCGGCTGGGTAAAAACTTATGGATTAAAGGCTAAAATTTGTCGATCAAGCAATAATTATGGCCATGGGCAATACCCAGAAAAACTTATCTCCAAAACAGTAAATCTGGCCACAAAAAACGAGAAAATGACGGTACACGGAGACGGATCGTACCTACGTGAATGGACATACGCAGGGGACAACTGTGAGGGAATTTTTCTTATGATGGAGAAGGGTTTGAATGGTGAAATTTATAATATTTCTTCTGGAGAAATGTTTACCAACCTGGAAATTGTGAAAATGGTACTGAAAGCCATGGGTAAACCAGAAAACCTTTACGAATTCGTCGAGAACCGACTTGGACAAGATATTCGATACTCAGTCGACTCATCCAAATCTAGAAAACTCGGTTGGAAACCAAAAACCTCTCTGGAAAAATACTTGCCAGAATATTTAAAACTTCTTAATTATAAAAATAAATAACCCTACCGTGATAAACACTTTATACAAAATAATAAATTTTTCATCATTTAGTAATAGTACCGGCACACTTACACCTATTCAATTCGGACCGAAAGATAATGAAATTCCATTTGTTGTAAAAAAAACTCTTATTACTCAAGGCATGAAGGAAAGTGATGTGCGAGGTGACCATACCCACCACAAAATGAGACAAGTTCTTATCGTAATCACAGGAGAATGCGACGTAGAATTAGATAGTGGAAAGGAGAAATTAACAATTACACTTTCTAAACTCAGTGAAGGATTGCTTCTTGAACCATATTTGTGGCACAAGATGAAAAATTTCAAAAAAAATACGATATTGCTCGTCCTCGCCGACACAGTCTATGACGAAAAAGACTATATTCGTGATTACGAGGAGTTTAAAAAGCTAATACAAAAATGATAATCCCTTTTTTTGACGCAACACGATTGGTAAAAAAAACCGAAGCAGAAACGAATGCTGCCATAAAAAGAGTCTTAAACTCTGGTAAATTTGTGCTTGATGAAGAAGTAAATAAGTTTGAAAAGGAATTCTCCTCGTATATCGGCACCACACATGGAATAGGAGTTAACTCCGGAACTGATGCTATAAAAATAGCCTTAAAGACCCTGGGGGTAGGAACCGGAGACGAAGTAATCACAGTCTCAAACACAGCGACCCCAACAATCAGTGCTATTCGTGAGCTAGGAGCAACACCTGTATTTGTCGATACGGATGAATATTTTTTAATGGACGTAAGAAAAATTGAAGCCGCAATCACAAGAAAAGCAAAAGTTTTGTTACCCGTTCACCTTTACGGACAAACAGCTGATATGGTCGAGATAATGAAAATCGCCAACAAACACAGCCTTAAAGTGGTTGAAGACTGTGCTCAAGCCACTGGATCGAAAGCGGGAGACAAAAAAGCTGGAAGTTTTGGTGATCTTTCTTGTTTCAGTTTCTATCCCACAAAAAACCTTGGCGCTTACGGCGATGGAGGGATGATTCTTACTAATTCGAAAGAATACGCCACTACCTGCAGACAACTTAGAGTGTATGGTATGCAAGAAACCTATTTTGCAAATATAGAGGGCTTCAATAGTAGACTTGACGAAATTCAAGCCGCTATTCTCAGAACAAAACTACCAACACTTGATTCGAACAACGAAAGACGCGCCTTCATTGCACACCAATATCTCTCGAAAATAGACAATCCTGAGATTGAATTACCTAAAATCCGAAACGGAAATCTTCACGTTTTCCATCTATTCGTTGTAAAGATCTCAAAACGAGAATCCTTCATTGATCATCTAAAAAAGAACAGTATAGGTTTTGGCATTCATTACCCCTTCCCTGTCCATCTTCAAAAAGCCTACGAATTTCTTGGTTACAAAAATGGATCCTTACTCAACACTGAAAACGATTCCGAGAAAATCATCTCCTTACCGATATTTCCAGAGCTGACTGACAAGGAAATTGAAAGTGTGATTGAAATAATCAATAAGTTTAAGTTCAAATAAATAAAAAGATTGTCACTTTAAATATTTAAAGACGACTTCTCCTTCAACGCTGTCAACAAACAACTCAAAACCGTGAAAAGATTTATTGCAAAAAGTTAACAACCTACTGCTCAATAGCAACATTTTCATAAAATTAATAGTTGAATATTGGCGAATACTAATTGGAAACATTTGCCGAAAGCTATATACTACAAAGCATGATAATTGTGAAAATATACGGCGGGCTTGGCAATCAAATGTTTCAGTATGCCCTAGGAAGAAACCTCTCCTTACTGCATAAAGTACCGTTTAAAATTGATTCCTCATATCTTAGGGGACCAAACCAAAGCGGACGTATTTTTCAGTTGGACAATTTTAATATATCCACAGAGGAGTCGGAGGCATCTGAAATTGCATCGTACAGCAGACCTTTAATCAAAATTTTAGGAAAAATTTTTCCTGAAACACAGAAAAAATATATTTTTGAAAAATCAGAGACATTTGATGCGCAAATACTTAAAATAAATGACGGTTACTTTGATGGTCATTGGCAGAATGAAAATTATTTCAAAAATAACGAAAATACCATTCGAAAGGATTTTGAACTCAAACGGCCACTCGGAGTAAAAGCGCTAGAAATGGCGGAGAGGATAAAAACCGAACCAAACGCCACCAGTCTCCACATCCGACGCGGCGACTATGTTTCAATAAAAAAAATTGCCGACACTCACGGCGTTCTCCCTCTTACCTACTATGAAAAAGCGATAGTAAAAATTCTAGACTATGCTGTGAACGCTCACTTCTTCATATCATCAGACGATATCCTCTGGGTAAAGGATAATTTTTCGAAAAATTATCCTTTAACTTTCATCTCTTCGCCTGAAATTTCGGACACCGAAGAACTGACTCTCATGAGTCTTTGCAAACACAACATCATCGCCAATTCGACCATGAGCTGGTGGGGTGCGTGGCTCAATAAAAATCCGGGAAAAATTGTCTGCACCCCTCAAGTATGGAAAAAAGACGCCAAAAACGATAATCCTTCCCTACCAGAATGGATTAAATTATAAGGATTATTTTAAAATACTGCCCATCACGAGTTTTGTATCAAGTTTGTCAGTCAACACGAATATCGGAGTACAATCCACAAGAAGAGCTGCCTCAGTGTCCGTAACACTATCTCCAACAGCAAAGCTTTCCGAAAGATTAATATCTAGTTCTTTAGCTGCGGTCAAGAACATTCCAGACTTAGGCTTGCGACACAAACATTTATCTTCGTGATCATGAGGACAATAATAGAAACCATCAATATGAGCATCTATTTCCTCCAGATCCCTGTTCATTCTGGCGTGAAGTTCATCTACAAATCCGGAAGTCACTAATCCTCTAGCAATTCCTCGCTGATTACTAATTACAACAACCAAAAAACCAAGGTCGTTAATTTTCTTAATCAATTCCTTAACGCCATTTATCCAAAAAAATTCTTCATGTTTTTTAACATAATCATGCTCAGATGCTTTCTTATTCAACACACCATCGCGGTCGAAGAACACAGCTTTTTTTGACTTTTTTTCAGACGAGGTCTTCATATTGATTGAAATCTTTACGGGCCTTTTCCAGCATCTCGAGAGTACCGATATCTAGATGATAACCATGTAGACGATAACCATAAAGATTCTGATTCTCCTCAAGAAGTTTTGGAAATATATCCTTACCAAAATCATAGTCCTTGTCTGTCGGAATATAATCGAACAGTTTCGATTCAAATATATATACGCCGGCGTTGCCCAAATTAGTGGTTACCTCTTCAGCTTTTGGTTTTTCTTTAAATTTCAAAATTCGGTAATTATTGTCCATCTCAACAATTCCTTTAGCTGTAGGATTTTCCCATTCTCGCAAGGTAATGGTTGCGATACCGCCCTTTTTTTCATGAAACAATTCTAAATCTTTCAAATCAAGCTGAAAAATATTATCTCCATAAATAACCACGCATCTTTCGCCGTCGGCAAATTTTTCAAAGCGTTTAAAACCACTAGCGGTTTCTGAAAGCGTGGATTGATGAGAATAGTGAATATTTACTCCAAATTTTGAACCGTTACCAAAATAACTCGGCACTACCTCTGGTAGATAAAAAAGATTGATACCAATTTCCCGGATTCCCTCTTTTGCAAGCCATTCTATATGGTGTTGCAAAAGTGGCTTACCGCCAATCTCCACCATAACTTTTGGAATATCTTTTGTTAGTGGCAAAAGACGAGTTCCTAAACCGGCGCACAAAATAACGGCTTTCATAAATTCAAACGTTTTTTATAATAACTGACAGTTTCTAACAAGCCGTCATGTAAATTAAACTTCGGTTGCCAGCCAACTGCCTTTTTAATTGAAGAAATATCAGCAACAAGAATTTTAGGGTCGCCCATCCGCTCACCTTGATCTTCTACTGTTGGACTCTTACCAGTGAGAGAGATTATTTCTGAAAGAATATCCTTCATCAAAACACCTTCACCCGAACCGATGTTAAAAACATGACAACCCTTCAAATCCAGTACATCAACATGTGCCTTCGCAATATCTTTGACAAAGACGTAATCCCTTCTTTGAGACCCCTTCCAATAAGTTTTCACCGTCTCTCCAGAAAGTATTTCCTTAATCCACATCGGAACTGCGCGAGTGGCAGGTTTTTGTTCGTCGCGCGGGCCATAAGCGTTGAAATAACGCAATGAAACGCTTTCGATGCCATAGGAGTTATAGTAGGCAGACAAAATGGCCTCAAAGGCAAGTTTGGTCGCTCCGTAAGGTTGCAAGGGGCGCTTAGAGTCACCCTCTTGAATTGGTACACGATCAGGTTCCCCGTACACCGAAGCAGACGAAGAAAAGATAATTTTTTTCACACCCGTTTCTCTCATGGCCTCAAGTAAAACCGTGCCGTTCAAAATATTATTTTGAATATAAAATGCTGGATTTTCAATTGAAAATTTGATAATGCTTGAAGCGGCAAAATGAATAACGGCGTCGGCGCCATTTAAAATTTTTAGAACTTTTTCACGGTCTCCAATTGACGCCTGTGTAAATTCCGCTCGAGGATCGACAAAATCACGATAACCGAAAGAAAGATCGTCAATCACGCGCACATGGAAACCCAAATCGCAAAGAAGTTCAACTGTATTTGAACCGATAAATCCAGCCCCACCGGTAACCACAATAATTTTCATAAACACATACTAACATATAGCGTCCTTGGTCACTTGTATTGACTTTTTTAAAATAATATGTATTATTTGAAGCAGAAATTAACCAACTGTCTTCAGCCTGAAAATTCAACAAAAGGAGCCCGGATAATGAAAATGCTTAATGATCTAGTGGTCCTGATATGGAACACGATTGACCTTTGTCAGAAAAAATTCGCGAATCCAAACACCGGAATCGGCCCTTCTTTTCTCCTATCGGTAACGATTAACTCCGACGGAAAATTGATGGCCTATTATTTACCCATCCTAAACCATTGGGGATTCACCGAGTTCGACAAACTGGCTTACGGAATGGGTAAGTTCACCTTGCCGTGGCCTCACATCGACACATGGCGTTATCTCACAGACACCGATGAACCCGACGGTGATTTATTGCTGGACAAACAGGGAGGGTGGAAAGCTCTCGTCGGTGGTATTCGCGCCGGGCAAGTATTCTTTGTGAAAGAAACGGCAGACTACCACAAACTTCATCTTGAAAAACAAGTTACGAGCGGTGGCACAAGGTGCGGTGTGGAACTGATACGGACAAAAATGAGGCGTGCTTGGGGAGAGGGTAATCTGACTCATCTGTCGAGTCAGGCCTGCAGTTTTTGTTCAGGCGAAGTGCTAAATCCGATTAATGTAGATAATTTGATTGTTTTCGATAACCAAGGCACCCCCCACCCATGGCACAAAATGATTGTGCCGAACAAAAGGTGGCTGGAAAGTAACCCTCTCGAGACAAAGACACAGCTCCTTCCTCTTCCGATGCTGTCTGAAATTCTAGAATTGATTCTTGTTTTGTGCGGGGAACGAAAATATCCCAACCTTCCAGTTCAATTTGGAATACACGCCGGCACCTTTGGTGGTCAAAACATGCCACACCCACATGCCCACCTACTCCAAGTTGATCCAGGTTGATACATAGAGACTCCTCATTCAGGAGTCTTTTTTTATTTTAAAGTCACAACTTAATATTCTTTATGTATGTAACTAGACATTCACTTATATAGTTATAGAATTACACTCATGATTATTACCCGTACCCCATTTAGAGTAAGTTTCGCCGGTGGCGGCTCAGATCAACAGGAATTTTATAGCAAGCACCAGGGGGCTGTCTTAAGTGTAACTATAAATAAATACATTTATCTGGCCATACATCCAAATTTCAACAAGGAAAAAATCCTACTAAAATACAAAAAAACCGAAGATGTAGATCATCCTAAAGATCTCGAAAACAACATCGCCCGTAGTATCCTAAGTGAGTACAAAGTGAATGGTGTAGAAATAGAAGTTATCGCAGACATACCGGCCCAAACTGGTCTTGGGTCTTCAAGTTCATTTGCAGTAGGGTTACATCATCTTGTATCCGCTTACCAAAAGAAAACCATATCACCAGAGGAACTAGCCAAACGAGCCTGCAGAACAGAAATTTTGCATCTCAAATCACCTATTGGAAAACAAGACCAATACGCCGCCTCTTTTGGTGGAATTAATTTCATCCAATTTATGCCTTCCGGAAAAGTCACAGTTGAAGAAGTAAAAATAAAACCAAAAACCTTAGAGAAACTTCAAAATAATCTATTGCTTTTTTATACAGGAGTTACAAGATCCGCCAACAATATTTTGGAAAAACAAAAAGAAAATATCATAAAATCAAATGAAGTTGTTGCAACCTTAGAGCACATGGTAGAAATGGCACATCACATGAAAACCGTACTTGAATCTGATGACTTAGAAAATTTCGGTAAACTTTTACATGACAGCTGGATGCTCAAACAATCAATTGCTGACAATGTTTCAAATGTCGAAATTAATAATTATTACGAACTAGCTTTAAAAAATGGTGCTTCGGGCGGAAAACTTCTGGGCGCTGGCGGAGGGGGTTTTCTATTGTTCTATTGTGAAAGGTCCAATCAAACCAAATTAAGAAAGGCGCTTTCAAAATTACGGGAGGTCCCTTTTTCCTTCACACACGAAGGTTCTGAGATAATTTTCTCAAGTTTATGATTAATTCAAAACGTTTACCCTTGATAAGTGTGATTATGCCAGTCCACAACGGCGAGGCTTTTCTTACAGACGCAATAGACAGCATCCTTAAACAAACTTATACAAATTTTGAATTAATAATTTTAAGCTCGGCTAACACCAGCACAGAAAGTCTTGAAATTATCAGTAATTTCAAAGACTCTCGTATCTACCACATCAGACGTGATGCGAATTTGACATATCTTCCCGCTGCCCTAAACCATGGAATTGACCTCTCAAAAGGTGAATATATAGCCAGGATGGATAGTGATGATATCTCACTACCTCACAGATTTGAAACCCAAATCAAGTTTATGGAGGAACATCAAGAAATTACCATTGCGGGTTCTTATGCCAAAACTATCGGGAGAAATCCCGGTATAACGATGCGCCACCCTCTTAACCATGAGGAAATCCGGGCAAGCCTACTTTTTCATTCATCCCTGATCCATCCAACGGTGATGATGCGAAAACAAATACTTAATGAACTTAATCTACGTTATGACCCAACACTTGAACGCACTGAAGACTACGAGTTTTGGTACAGAGCTTCAAAGGTGGTGAAAATTGCCAACATACCGAAAGTTCTACTCTATTACAGAACTCATGAAGACCAGGCAAGTTACAAAACACCTGAGAAACAAGCAGTGGTACGCGACAGTATCTGTGCTGATGCTTTTGGAAAACTTGGTATACCTCTATCTACCGATGAAAAAGCTTTGTATGAAAACGTCCGCCAGTACCGAAAACTTTCAAGTCCTGAGGATTTATTAAAAATCTCTGAGTGGTTTTTGAAAATAGATAATGCCAATGAAACCAGTAAAGTATACAACCAAAAAGCCTTGCAAAAAGTTCTAAGTCAAGAGTGGCTCACCTATTGCAGACTTTCGTTGAAACTCGGTAAAAAAGTAAAAAAAATTTTCTGGAATTCTATAATTCGAAGCTGGATTAAAATAGACCTAAAAACCATAGGACGGATATTTAAATTTTATTTTTTATCTAGTGCAAAATAAAATCAAGGATACGTTTCGCCCTCCCCTCCCAACTATGATTCTGAACAACTTTCATGGCGTTTGCTATTTTAATGGAAGCTTCATCTCCATTATCCAACAAACCAACGACACCTTCTGCCAAAGATTTAACATTACCGGGCAAAACAAAGACTGCTGAATCACCTAATAAAATTTCTCGAATAGACTGTAAATTCGAAGCTACAATTGGTCTGCCACTGGCCATATACTCAAATATTTTCATAGGAGACATATAAAACTCATAGTGGTCGTTTTTTGGAAAAGGTGCAATCAAAACATCAGAAGCGGAAAGATAAAGTGGAACCTTTTCGTGTGGCACAAAACCTGTAAAAATAACTCGATTAATAATTTCAAGCTGTTTTGCCTTCTTTGAATAAAAAAGGACGTCCTCTGGGCTTCCCCCAACAAGGAGCAGTTTAACTTTTTCCGGGAGTAACAGTAACGCCTCTAATGCCACCTCGATTCCCTTTTCCATACCCATAGTGCGTAAACTACCGACGTAAGTGATGATTGTTGCATCAATAGAAAGTTTAAGCGTAGATCTTGCCTCAAGAGTACTTAATGTGGTTTTAAAATCAAGCAAAGAGACCGCATTTTGTTCAGCTATTATTCTGTCCCGTGATACTGAAAATATCTTCTGTAGTTTTTCAGATTTCCAAACATTAGTAACAACAAACTTACTCACCTTGGAAAAAATCTTTCGGTAAAAAAAATTCTCTTTAGGAAAATCGTGAATTTCGTATACAGTTTTCGGAAGGATAAATGAGGCCAAAAGAACGGGTAAGGCTTCGTTGGAGTAAATGGTGTCATGACGTTTGGCACGTAAAATTAAATAGATAAATGTAATGATTGAAAATGAAATATAACTTATATAAAAAGCAAGCTTTCTCAAAACTGGAAACGGAAAAAAATCAATGGTCGGCAAAAAAACAATCTTAAAATTATTTTTTAATCCGTAAAATTCACGGGCAGGCTTTGACGCCCTCCCGAACCGTCTAGGAACAAGCAGAATAACCTCGCAAGTTTTCTCTGCAAACGCCTCAGCACTTTTCGCTACAAATAATGCAGCGGCTTTCTCGCTCGGGAAACGTCCATGGAAAACAAGAAAAAGCTTATCTTTCATTTTTTATCTTTTTACTTTCTTCTCTCAAAAACTTTAAAGTTCGAATTCCCTCCCCGAAATTGCCCAGTCCTCGAAACATTCCGATACTAACAATATCTTGCATGTATTTATTAGTATATTTAATATCAAGATTTTTAAATGGAATCTTAGGATTAAAATATTTAATAACCGCAGAAACATTTGAAAGGCCGGAAACGAAAAAATCACATTTAGCTAAAAGGATGCTATTGATTAAAGCACCCTCTCCAAACTCTCTTGGGGTAAAGCATTTCGGAATTTTTGGGGGTTTTTGTGTATAGTCCACAAATATTATTGTGTTCAAACCGTTTTTATTTTCAGCGTAATATAGCAACCTTGAACCGTAGCGTTCTTTAAATTTTGGAAAAATTTTCTCATCGTCGGTTGAAAGAAAAACAGCGTCATATCCGTTCGCCAATAATGAATCTATCTCTATAAAATATTCCTCATGGAGTGCCTTTCTGTACATTTGGGAAACCGAATCAATCGATATCATAATATTAGTACCTCGATAGTACACGCCAACAATTTTTTTATTTGCAAAATTGGTACGAACAAACAGCTCTGCTTTCTCGAGTATCTCGGATTTTATTTTGATCCGACTTTTAAAAACTTTATTAAACAGTGAGACAAGCTTTGGTCGGTGCGGAAAGAGACTATTGAAAAATGGTCTCGTGTTGAAGAAAAGATTATATGGGAATCGTTTATCAGCACTATTATCTATTGGTTCAAAATAATAGTTCCACATATTCTCATCCGGAGAATTGTTATACATCGTATTTTGTAAAAGTATCTGGAATGACTTCTCATTATTCATGGAAATTTCATCCAACACCTCATTCATAATTGAAAAAAGTCCCCTGTTTTTGAAACTCACCGGTGTTATTTCAACATGATCACCTTCTGGATTATTTTTTAGTATGTCGCCACCAAGTTGGCTAACAATTTTCTCATATTGAGTCGCAATCGGGGCAACATCTGTAATAATGTAAGTACCAAAAAAATCCGCAGAAGCATGACGTTTAGAATAGTATTTCCAAGTAAGAAAAGACCCCTTTACAAAACTCGGGAGTCGAACAAAAATCATGATCAGATCGCCGAGTATTGGAATATTCTTTATTTTTTGTCGTAATTGCATAATTCGAATTATAGCGGTACCGCTTAGGAGTGTAAATAGAGTGGTTTAGGTGAAATGGACCAAGGGTTTCAGCCCTTAATTAAACCGCTAAAACAAGAGAATAATTACCGCCCAAATCAAGGACCTTTTCTTTGACACAGTTTTCAAATGTCGTTATGATTACCCTCATGTCAAATAACAAGCAAATGAAAGGGATTATACTCGCCGGAGGTGGTGGAACCAGACTTCGTCCTTTAACCGTTTCTACCAACAAACATCTACTTGCTCTATATGATAAGCCTGTAATCTATTACGCGGTCAAAAAACTTGTAGACGCTGGAATCGACCGAATCATGATTGTCACTTCACCTGAAGCAATCGAATCTATGGTTAAACTTCTCGGTTCAGGGGCTGATTTCATGTCAAAACGCACCGGCAAGCAAATACAAATTGTCTACGGTATCCAAAACCAGCCCAATGGCATTGCTTACGGCTTATGGATCGCCAAAGATTACATCGGTAATGATAACTGTGTGCTGTATCTTGGCGACAATATTTTTGAAGACGACCTAACACCACACATAAAAAAATTCAAAAGTGGAGCGACGGTGTTTCTAAAAGAAGTAGCGGACCCTGAAAGATTCGGCATTGCTACACTTGGACAAAACAGCAAGATTCTAGATATTGATGAAAAACCAACCAAACCAAAGACCAATTACGCTGTGACCGGTGTTTATATGTATGACAGTACAGTTTTTAAGAAATGTTTAAGTCTCAAAGCATCAGAGAGAGGTGAGTACGAAATTACCGACATAAACAAGCAATATATCAAGGATGGCAAACTTCATGGTATCTTTTTAAAAAAAGAATGGTTCGATATAGGCACGTTTGACAGTTTGCTTGAAACTGCAAATTTTATTCGCAATAAAAATAATGACAACAAAAAGAAGTAATTCAAAAAAATCACCCCCTTCCTACAAAAAAAGAATTGTAGTAACTGGCGGTGCCGGCTTCATCGGAAGTCACTATTTGAATAAATTTGTAGTCGCTTATCCCGACACACTGTTTATCAATATTGATAGCCTAACCTACGCGGCAAACATCGATAACATTAAAATTGATAAGGAAATAAATTACATTTTTGAAAAAGCGGACATACGAAACATTTCAAATTTACGTAAAATTTTTAAAAAATATCAGCCAACTGACATAATTCATTTCGCAGCGGAAAGTCATGTAGATTTAAGTATAAAAAACCCTAGTCTGTTTATAGAAACAAACGTCATGGGAACTCACAATTTACTTATTTTAGCGAGAGAATTCAAAACAAAAAGATTTCTTTTTATCTCAACCGACGAAGTATACGGGGCACTTGCAACAAAAAAAGGGGTCTTTACCGAAGACTCCCCTCTTATGCCACGCAATCCTTACAGTGCGTCAAAAGCAGCAGCAGATCGTCTTGTACATTCATACCACCATACTTTTGGTCTAGATATTATTATTACCAGATCTTCCAACAATTACGGTCCACATCAAGACAAAAGCAAACTTATACCTCTTTTTACCACCAATCTTTCAAGAGGCAAAAAAGTTCCGTTGTATGGAGAGGGCGCCCAGATACGTGACTGGTTGTTCGTTGAGGACAATATTAGAGCAATTGATTTGGTATTTCAGAGTGGGAAAAGTGGTGAAGTTTATAACATTGCAGGTAACACAGAACTAAGCAATCTCGAACTTACAAAAAAATTACTTGCTTTCCACAAACTCGACAACTCCTATATTATGTACGTACCAGATCGCCCAGGTCATGATTTTCGTTACTCACTGGACTGTACAAAAATAAAAGTAGAGCTCGGCTGGAAACCAGCAGTTTCTTTTGACGAAGGTTTATTGATTACACTGTCTTTTTATAAAAATAAATAGTCATGAAAAAAAAGAAATACCTAGTAACTGGCGGTTTAGGTTTTATTGGATCAGCCATAGCAAACTCACTTAAGGGTTCCATCACCGTAATTTCAAGATCTTCAAAAGATAAAAATCGTATTAAAAACAAAAATGTCAAAATTTTAATAAAGGATATATCGGCCATAACAAAAAATGACATCGAAGGAGTTGACTGCATTTACCACTGTGCGAGCACAACACACAATTATCACGTCCTGACCGACACTTCTGTCGACGTTGATACAAATATAAAGGGAACGTTGAGAATTTTAGAATTATGCAAAGATTTAACAAAAAAACCGAAAATAATTTATCCGGCAACAATTCAAGTTTACGGCAACGAATACGATAATACAAAAAAACCGATAACCGAGGAGAGTAAAATTGATCCTTTGGGATTATATGGAATTACCAAATTAGCAACCGAAGAAATTCTAAAACTCTACTCTCGCCTATATCAAATTCCCTACCTCATTGCCCGATTTACAAACGTGTACGGCGCTAGTGAAACTTTTGATGATCCGAAAAAAGCATGGCTCAATTTTGCAGTAATGAGAGCTATCCGAGGTGAAAATTTAAACGTCTATCATGGTGGAAATTTTAAGCGAGATTACATCTATATTGATGATGTAATTGATGCTCTCCACTTCTTAGAAAATAAAGCGGTCAACGAAACTTATCTAATTGGCTATGGGAAACCAGTGCAATTTAAGGATATGATTAATTACATACTGGAACATACCGGCAATAAATCAAAAATAACTCCGATACCGCCACCTGCCTTTCATAATGCAGTGGGAATCACCAACTTTGTAGCCAATACCTCAAAAATAAATAAACTTGGTTGGCACGCGCAAATAGATTATACTGAGGGCCTGAAAAAAATTATCAACCACTACAAACGCTATGAAATATTACGGAATACACAATAAGTCAGGAAAGTTTACCCCAGGAAAAGATAAAGTTTACTATGCTCAAACAGTGTACGGTGAAGAGGAAATAGAGGCAGTAGTAGCCTGTCTCAAACGTGGCTGGCTTGGAATGGGACCAATTGTGGAGGAATTCGAAAAAAAAACCTCCAAGCTTTTTGGAAAAAAATACGGCATAGTAGTCAATTCAGGATCATCGGCAAACCTACTCGCCCTCAAAATATTAAATCTCCCTCCAGGTAGTGAGGTAATCACTCCTGCGTGCACTTTCTCTACCACTTACAGCACGATATATATCAATAATTTAGTACCTGTAGTTGGTGATTCTGAACTTGGCACTTACAACCTAGATCTCAACAATCTTCCTAAAATGATTTCTCCAAAAACTAAAGCGATATTAATTCCGCACGCTTTTGGTAATTTAAATGACATGGTAAAACTTCGTGCTTTTTGCAACAAGCACAAACTTTATCTCATAGATGATAGTTGCGACACTATGGCTGGAACATTCAACGGAAAGCCGGCAGGAACCTACAGTGATGTAACCACGTCAAGTTTCTACGCCTCACATCACATCACGGCAGGAGGAGGCGGAGGTATCGTTGCGGTTTCAGACAAAAAATTATACGAATCGGCTTATTCTTATCGTGAATGGGGTAGAGCAGCTCTTAACGATGATGAAAGCCTAGAAAAGCGTTTTACCACAAAAATTACAGGTATTCATTATGACAGGAAATTTACTTATACTCATATGGGTTTTAATCTAAAGCCTGTCGAAATGATGTTCGCCTTCGGACTAGAACAACTAAAAAGATTGCCGAATGTAATTAAAATTCGTAAACATAACTTTGATTCCTTAAAAAGGTTTTTTAAGGAATATGAGAAATATTTTATTTTACCGGAGGAACACAGTAATGCTAAATCAAGCTGGCTGGCATTCCCTCTTACCATTAGAGACGGGGCGCCCTTTGACCGCTTTACAATAGTAAAATACCTGGAAAGCCAAAACATCCAAACAAGACTCTTCTTTGCGGGAAACATCTTAAGACATCCAGCTTACAAAAACTTACCACGAAGAGTTGTTGGGGAACTCAAAAATGCCGACAAAATAATGAAGGATACCTTCGCAGTAGGTGCTCATCAAGGATTAACTCCGGAAATGCTTGATTATATGAAAAAAATATTTACTGATTTTCTTAAAAAATATTAGCTAAAAAAATACCCGACCACACAAGTGTAGTTGGGTATTAGGTATCGCCCGAATCTTAAATCTTCTTTCTCAGGAAATCTCGAAGGTTTTCAAGAAGTTTCAGATGGGGTTGAAGGGTTGGCTGAGGCGGAGCCCCAAACACATTGCACCAAACATGAGACTCGCCCTTTTCCGTTTTTACTTCGGAGTCTTGCGGCACAGTGACAAAGTACTGGTGCTGATGTTCGTGCCCTCGACGACCGCCAATATCCTCAAAAAAACCAATTTTGGGAACCAGACTTCCGTCGACAGCAACGCCTACTTCACGAGCTAATGTCCTCTCAATCATTTTCGGAATGCTGATCCCTGGTAATTGCATTTTCCCAGGCATATGCCACCTATTGGGGTAATAACGATCATCCGAGGGTCGGCGAATCCAGAGTGTCTGCCACTCGACCCCAGTAGGTCCGTGGTCAAACCGCTTAACCACGGCGCACTCAACGACGATAGTGAAAAATGACTCAGTTAAGCCAAAAATAATATCGAGTGGAACGGGAAATCCTCTTTCCTTGATTCGTGCTAGGGTTCTTTTACCTTCTTCAATTTCATCAAATGTCCATTCGGTCATATTGACCTTTCCTGATTGAATTTTTATATGTTCTGACTAAGTAACCGAATTTCGCACTATCATGAACATGATAATATGTCAAATAAATTTAATACAACAAACACACCCTAAAACTTCTAACTTCAGGTCTAAAATGATACTAAAACTAAAAAGAATTGAGAGGTTTAGCGAACGGCTGACGAGAAGCTTCTACGGCTATTCTTTTCATCATCTGCACAACTTCAACAGGATACTTACCGATAGCTGTCTCCTCGGAAAGCATAACAGCATCTGTTCCGGTTAAAATTGCAACTGTAACATCCGAAACATCCGCACGTGAAGGTCTTGATTTTTCAACCATTGATATCATCATTTCTGTTGCAGTAATCACCGGCTTCCCCGCCTCCTTGGCTCTGGCAATAATAATACTTTGAACGTAAGGAATTTTTTCCAAAGGAATTTCATTCCCCAAATCTCCGCGGGCAATCATAATGGCGTCAGCTTCTTTCAAAATTTCATCCAAATTATCGAAAGCCTTCTTTCTTTCAATTTTATCAACTACTTTTGCGGTAACGCCTTTTTTCTTCAACTCCTCTTTAAGATCTACCACATCTGCCGCACATCCGACATAAGAAAGGGCAACGTAATCAACACCATATTTCTTAGCAAAATTAAGATCGTTTATATCCTTTTTAGTCAATATTTTTTTACTTACACCGTCAAAATGATGTCCACCTTTAGCAGCCACTCTTGGCCCAGACAAATCCAGAAGGATTAGGATCCTCTTTTTAAGTTTTTTGGCAGCCTTACGAAGGTTATCTACACGTAAGCCATGCTCCTCATGAGTACCCCATGAAAAATTTAATCGAGCTATATTTATACCTCCCTTAATCATTGCTACCAAAACTTTCTCGCTTCCGCTAGATGGACCCAAGGTCGATACAATTTGTGCATTCATAGTCAACAATACTAGCACAGCACTCTTTCATATCCTACTTGATGAAATAATTAACTATTTAATTTAGTAAGTAGGGCTAAATCGCTGAGAAATCCGCTTCACACATCATATCGTCTTGTAACTACAGCAATTTTCGATTGTTACAGTATATGTGGAAAACCCTATATATACATGCTACCATTATCGAAACATAATATGAAAATAGGCTTCTATTTCGAATGCAATATGAAATCCGGTGGCGTATACCAATACGCCGTCAATATGCTTGCCGCATTTAAGGAAAATAAAAAACATGACTACATCATATTCACCCTTTCCCCTGATTTTCCTTTTGAAGATTTCAAGGATTCGAACTGGAAAATAGTTCCTATTGGATTTAAAAGGATAAAAAATTCCGAGGAAGGCAAAAGTGTCAACGAAGAAAAATCTGTTGCACCAACATTCCGCAGAAAAATAAATTTGTTGATAATAAATCTTCTCCGCGCACTCCGACTGTACAGGGTTGAAATTTTCTTGGCGAGGCTGAACTCTAAAAAAAGAGCACTTAACTTTGAAGGTCACGGGATAGACCTTATGGTCTATCACGGGCCTTCGGAAATGTCTTATCTGTCAAACATTCCTTCGCTGGTAGTGGTCCACGAACTTCAGCACAGATTCAACAGGCAATTTCCAGAAGTTTGGTCTTTAGGACAGTGGGAAAAAAGGGAATACCTATATAAAAATGTGGCCAAAAAGGCAACCATTGTAATAGTTGAAATCGACCAAAACAAGAGAGAGTTCTGTGAAATTTATGGCAGAGATGAAAATACTGTGGAAGTCATACGGTGCGCTCCACCTATCTATCTGACAAAAAACGTTTCGGAAGAGAAAAAGAAGGAAGTTGCCCTAAAACACAGTCTCCCCCCAGGTTTTTTATTTTATCCAGCCCAATTTTGGCCCCATAAAAACCATCGAAATTTGATAGAGGCTGTTAAAATTCTTCGAGACAAAGGGGAAATTTTCCACCTTGTTCTACCCGGAAGCAAACAAGAACTGTGGGGAGAATACGAGAAGGTACTCCAGAAAATCAAGGATTTAAAAATTGAAAACCAAATCCACCTGATTGGCTATGCCGACAATGATGAAATGAGTGCGTTATTTGCCCTTTGTTCCGCAATGATTATTCCAAGCTTTATGGGTAGGATTCAAACCCCAACAATCGAAGCGTGGTTCATGGACAAGCCAGTTCTTCAATCAAATGTTCCCGGAATATTGGATGAAGTTTTTGATGCAGCTCTCCTGTTCGATCCAAGTAACCCGGAGGATATTGCCGAAAAAATTCATTCCTTTTCTAAAGACGAAAATCTTCAGAAACAACTCGTACTAAACGGTAAAAAAGTTTTGGAAAGATGGTCCTTTAGCAATCTAAGCAACAAGCTGAACGCATGCATAGATCGTTTTGATAAAAAATCCGCCAGATAATTTTCACAATTTTTTAAACAGGCTTTTCCTAGCTGATTCTTTACACGAAATTTTTTCTGCTATTTTCTTCCACTTCCTTCACCTTACTCATATTTATTTTTGGAGTCGGAATCTTTTAGGAAAGGTCTTTATTGCATCCCTAGTCTAAAGTAAAGCAAGATTTGGAAATTTATCGTGTCTGGAACATACATAATTTTACTTCATGTATTGCGAAGGTCGTGATACATTACAGATGTTGCAAATCAGAAAAAAATATGCAAGAATTTGGCATCTTATTATATGACTATCAACCGAAAAACAAATCATAAGCAAAAAGACATCCAGGCTGAAGCGGTAAAAGACCTCTATCGTGTAACATCCGTCTGTCGAATGTGCAAAAGCCCTAAACTCTTCTTGTATCTTGACATGGGTTTAACTCCACCCGCGGACCAATTCAGAGCGGCGCACGAACTAGATATCCCGGAAATTTCTTATCCGCTACGAGTCCTTTTATGCGAAAATTGCGGACTCTCGCAGTTAAGTCATATAGTCAACCCGAAAGTCCTATATCAACTAGACTATCCTTACGAGCAATCGATGACCAAAACGGGTCAGGCTCACTGGGGCAGTTTCGCGGAATCCATCACCGCCGACCTTTCATTAAAAAAAGATGACGTTATTGTCGATATCGGAAGCAATGTCGGCACACTTCTTAAATCTTTCAAAGAGCTGGGAATGAAAACCATCGGGGTTGATCCCGCTCCGAATATCGTTGCAATAGCCAACAAAGAACACGGTATTAAGACTATCTGCGATTTTTTCAGCATGGAAAGCGCCAAAAAAGTCAAAAAACTTGTCGGCGCAGCTTCCGTCATTGTCGGCACAAACGTGTTCGCGCATATAGATGATCTGCACGAAATAATGCGCGCGGTAAAATATATCCTTAAAAAGAACGGGGTTTTCATCTTTGAGTCGCCGTATTTTCAGCACCTCGTCGAAAATCTTGAATACGATACCGTATATCATGAACACCTGTCTTACCTTTCCATAAAACCCCTCATTTCTTTCTTCGCCAAATTTGGTTTGGAAATATTTATGATTAGAGAAACCAATATTCATGGCGGTTCCATCAGAGTGTTTATAGCAAGGACCGGTACACGTTCGATTGATGCAAGTGTCCAAAAATTCCTTCAAGCTGAAAAAGAATCAAAACTCCACGAAAAGGAAACCATGCTTAATTTTGCCAAACGTGTTAGAAAAAATCGCGATGAACTCATGACGATTATTGAAAAACTACTACACCAAGGAAAAAAGTTGGCGGTGGTTTCGGCTCCTGCCAAAGGCATG
This sequence comes from Candidatus Tayloriibacteriota bacterium, assembly GCA_009695005.1. Taxonomy (GTDB): domain Bacteria; phylum Patescibacteriota; class Minisyncoccia; order Phycocordibacterales; family SIBU01; genus SIBU01. The sequence continues at coordinate 20,348 of SIBU01000002.1, read as the reverse complement.
ACTCTTTTAAATTACATCGGAGTTTCAAACCGACACATCAAACTTATTTCGGAAAGAGCGCGCTTGAAAATTGGCCGCTTCGCACCGGGTGGCCATGGCGGTGGACACGTTCCTGTCGTCTCCGACGTAGAACTCATAAACGAAGGGGTGGATTATGCACTACTTCTAGCTTGGAATTTTTCCAAGGAAATCATTGCCAACCTCAAAGATTTTAGCGACAAAGGAGGTAAATTTATTATCCCCATTCCCTTTCCTCGAATTGTGGGAGCGGAGGAATATAAAAAAACAGTAACAACCAAGAAAATCAAGAAATAATTTTAAGACGAACGGTAAGTAATTAAATTATATTCAACCTTATGAAAAAAATTCTTGTCCCAGACGGCAACTGATTTACGGGCTTTAACATGACATCTGCTTTCAAAAAAGCGAAACGTACATGATGGATATATTTTTTACTCCCAATTCCGATGAGTTTAACCCCAGATTTTCACTGGATACGGAAAATATTTACAGGTCAACAAATTAAGAATATCGAAAGAAGTTGTTAATTGTCTCAGTGTTATTATCAAAATTTTCCTAAATGATAAAATGAAAATTCTGATGACCGGTGCAACTGGTTATATCGGTAGCGAATTATTGCGAATGCTTCCTGACGAGGAAAACCAAATTATTCCTATTGGATTTTCTAATACCCATATTCATGAAAATGTCCGTAACGTTGATTTAACTGACTTTATAAAAACAAATCAATATATTAAATCTGTTTCCCCAGACATTATTCTCCATCTTGCTGGAAGCAAGGATATGGCTAAATGTGAAGCAGATAAGATTTTTTCAAGAAGAATTAATTTTGAAGCTTCAGAAAATATCATTTCACAGTGTTTTGAAAATAAAATAAAATTGATTTATATTTCAACAGATGCTGTTTTTGACGGCGTTCATAAACATGATGAATTATCAGTTGCAGTGCCAACTACGCAATACGGGAAAGATAAACTGGCAACTGAGAACCTGATAAGAAATAATTTGATTGATTTTGTCATAGTACGAATAGGCGGAATTTTTGGAACAAAAAACGATTTTGTTGATGAGGTATACACGAAATTAAAACGGGAGGGAAATTTTCATGCCTATGTAAATCTAATAAACAATCCTACTTATATTGGAGATTTATGTAATATGCTTCGAATTATTATCGAAAAGGAGCATCGAGGAATATTTCACTGTGCAGGATCAGAAAGTCTATCTAGATATGATTTTGCTTTAAAAATAGCAGAACATTTTAATTTTGACACAAGTCTGATTATCCCCGAAGAATTAGATTTATCAAAAGATATCAGATTAGCAAATTTATCTATGGATTGTATTCAAACATACACCACTTTGAACTATTACCCCCAGAGTATTTCAAAAATACTGAAATCAAATAGTGTGTTTGATAGAAAAGCGTAAAACATGATTAACGTAATTCTGGAATCAACACACTCAATTTAGTAAAGCGGTTTAAAAAAATTCAAAATCATATCGGTGGCGGGCCTGTTCGTGCACCTGCTATTTTCATTCTTGAGCCTGAAAGAAAACTTAACTTGTTTCAGTGAAAACTGACGTTTGAAATCGCTTCCTGTTTTACAAAAATAATATCAACGGCCATTCAGAAAGTGGGAAAATGGGTAGTCTTTTATACAAGTTTGCAAATATAAATAGGTCTATATATAATTTATTCCACCATGGAAACGGTTAAAAATAACTCCCGAGTTTATACTAAAAGGTTAAATGAACTAAGGTCAAAAGTTTTTTCTAACAAGAAAAAAGCAAAAGTGAATATTAAACGCGCTACGGATTGGTTACATAAAAAAAGAGCAAAAAACCAATCGACGATTCAGATACTCCCAATTTCTTCATTGAAAGATTGGATTTACTCAGAGAAAGAAGGGATGGTCAGACACAAAGCAGGCACCAGTCATTTTTTTTCAGTTCAAGGAATAAGAGTGCAAAATGCGAATAGTTCCGAGGTCTCTGGTTGGGATCAGCCAATTATAGTCCAGGAAGAAGGGGGCTACTTGGTTATCTTGTGTCAAGAAATTAAAGGGGAGATTAAATTTTTATTGCAGGCCAAGTTTGAGGGTGGAAATATTAATAGAATTCAATTCGGACCTTCTATCCAAGCAACGATGAGTAACCTGAGACAACATCACTCGGGCCACAAACCTATTCTTAGCGAGTATATTGACCATCCCGATACAACAATTATTTATTCCGCCAGTCAGAATGAGGAGGGTGGAAGATTCTGGCAAAAAAGCAACGTGAGCAGATTAAATCTGTTGAAGCCAGGAGTTAAACTTCCCCTGCAAGAAAATGATAATTTTATTTGGCTATCTCTATCGGAAATAAAAGCTTTAATGTTAGTTGATAATATAGTTAATCCATATGTAAAGGCAATCCTCAGTCCACTTTGACGCTAAATGATAAAAAAAAATAAAATTCTACTCATTGGATATTCAGCTATTGCCCAAAAGGCAATAATTCCTGCTATAAAAAATCATAAAAAAGTGACCTTAGTAGGCATCGCTTCACAAACCAAGGCTTCGAAAATCAACTCCGACCTACCTATTTTTGATAATTATGAGAGAGCGATCGAGAAAAGTGGCTGTGACACCGTTTATATTTCCACGCAAAATTCATCACACTACAAATTGATTGATTACTGCTTGAAAAGAAAATTAAATATTATCGTGGATAAGCCTGCAGTACTCTCAAAAAAAGAAGCGAAAAAATGCTACCAATTGGCAAATAATCAATTATTGATTTTTGAGTCAATCCCCTACCTTTATCACAGCCAGCATCAAAAGTTGAAAATTATATTAGAATCTCAAACTTCTTCACTGAATAAAATTAGTGTTCAATTTGGATTTCCTCCACTAGAAAAAAATAACTACCGCAACGACAAAAAACTTGGAGGAGGCTGTCTCTTTGACTTAGGCCCCTACTTAGTTTCGGTTGGTCAGTATTATTTCAACAGTAGACCGAAAAAGGTGTACTGTTCGGTAAGTATCAATAAACAGAGTGGTATCCCGATGCTAGCCGCGGTTACAATTGATTTCGGAGAAAGCAAAACTTTACAAGGTGATATCGGTTTTGACCTGGAATATAGAAATAATTTAGACCTGTGGGGTTCTGGTTTTTATTTGTCTTTGGACCGAGCGTTTACGGCGCCGAAAGATTACACTAATAACATCCTTTACAGATCGCGCAACATTGCCAAAGATATTCCAGTAGAATCTTCCGATTCTTTTCTAGAAATGTTTAACCATTATGCAAAAATTAAACCCGAGTCTTACCTTCAATACAACAAAGCCTTCCTCGACCAAGCAATCATACTAGATGCGATTATAAAATCATCTAAATCAGGAAGGGTTGAAACAATAAATTACGAATAACATGTGCAGAAAAAAATTATATTTGATCTTACTTAACCAAATATAAAAGAGACATAGAAAACCTTAAAAAACATTTTTCGTCTTTCACCCTACACACATCATTCATTTCGTCGCGGAGATCCCAATAGATTTTTGAATAGAAAAACCGAGTTTTTTGTTGAAACAAATATTGTTGGTACCCACAGCTTGCTTTTGTCAGCTTAAAAATGCTCGTTTAGTAGTTAGCCCGGATGGATGCAACTAAAGGCTTCACCACAAATGGGATTTTAAAGCCTAGGGTTTTCAAACTTTCCTTAGAAGAGTCATCCGTACGACCCGCGAGATAATCAATTACGCGTAATATCTGGCTTTATACTGCACTTTGAATAATTTCGACAATTTGCTCTGCCAAAACTTCAGGTGAAGCTTTTTCGCAGTAAGTCGTTCTCGCGCTTAACCCAATTTTATTCCGAAAATCTTCTCTGTTTTTAAGATCAAGAATAGCATTGGCGATGGAATGAGGGTCAGCGGGTGGCACAAAAACGCAATTCTCTCCGTCCACCAAAAGTTCACGATTACTTCTTGAATCTCTCGTAATATATGGCATACCAAGCGCAAGGGCCTCAAAAGTTTTATTTTGAATAGTGTGATCAAGATGAGGATGATTACCAAACTGCCCAAGCATTACGTGACAAGAAAGAATAAGTTCTCGTAAAACTTTCGGCGGAAGAAACTCTGTCTTAAGAGTGACCCGAGGAAGATTGTAACTTTTCAAAAGACTTTCGATTTTTAGCAAAGACGCCCCCCAGCCCATCACAACAAAATCAATCGACTCTTTTTGAAGAAGTTTCGCCGCCTCCAAAATATACTCCACACCAGTTTCCGGCAGAAACATGCCACGAAACATGACGGTAAAATTTTCTCGTTTTGCCACTTCTGGATCCGGATAAAAAACGTCAGGGTCAGCGCCCGTAAAAACAACAACAAGTTTTTTTGGATTAATTTTAAACTCTTTGACCAAGTAGCCTTTCTGACTTTCCGTTTCCACCAAAGATACATCCGACAGATGAAAGGAAAAAAAATCTATCCACCAAAAAATCCAGGCTCTTAAAGAAAATTTGGAATGCATTCCTCTGTCCAATATCACTCTTTCATACTGAGAATTTAAAACGTTCCAAAAAATTTTCTTCTGAGAAAATAACCACGCAACTGATACAACTCTTCCACTTAAATACCCTGCCCACAAAAAATCGTATTCGCCTTTAAGTGATCGAAGTTTTTTTGCCAATCTAAAAAATTTCAAAAGACCCGGTGAATTATCTACACACTCAATTACTTTATATCCCCTTTCCTTCAGGCCATCAAAATACACCTTGTCCCTAGGGGCGGTAGGTCGATAAAAACCAAAATAGCAGATTGTCTTATTTTCTAAATTCATCTTTCATAACTGTCTTGGCAGTTTACAAACCTTTTACTTAAAAAACACATACTTTAAAGCCTTAATCAAAAATTTAGGAGCTTCCTTCCAAAGATTCAGTTTTGATGTTCCAAATCTTCTTTCATGAAAATGAACGGGTATTTCCGTAATAAGAAATCCCTTTTGAGTGGCTTTGACTATCATTTCAAAAAGCAAACTGTTTGTATTCTCCTTAGTTTTAAGTTCCAGCCATTTTACGCGACGAATAACCCTGAAATTAGCCGAAAAATCACGAACTTTAATTCCACTAAGCTTTCTTACCACTACATTGCCAAATCGACTGATAATATATTTAATTTTCACAGAGGCAGTTCTTTTTTCGTAATAACCTTCTCCTCCGTGACGGTATCCCGTAACAAAATCATACCCTTCCTTAATTTTTTGATAGAGCTTCACCATGTCGCCTACGGGGAAAGACATATCGGCGTCGGAAGAAAGAATAAATTCTCCAGAAGCATTGTTGTAACCATCCCGTAAGGCAGAGCCAATTCCCCCCAAAGATTTTCTGTATATCGGCTTAATATTACCAAAAGTCACATTTAACTCTGACAACAATTCTTTTGTCCCGTCCATGGAACCATCATCAACCACAATAATTTCCAACACCAAATGACCAAAAGCCTTTTCAACTTCCGGAATTAGCACCGCAAGATTTTCTCTTTCGTTGTAAGTAGGCAAAACTACAGACAACTCCGTCCCATTTGAAGATATCTCTTTCATAGTGTAAGGTATAATATCACGGCCACCATCCATTAGCATTAGGCAACAATTGACCCCTAAAATCAGCCAAAATATGATACCACTTGTCAAAAATGTATTCTTCAAGGAAAAGGGCACAAAAAAGAAACTTTGTCGTTTCATAGAAAAAACAGACGCCCTAAGTTTCGGAAAGGAGTGCGAAAAATTTGAAAACTCTTTTGCATTATGGCAAAACAGAAAGCATGCTGTTTTTTTTAACAGCGGAAGCTCTGCTAATCTAGCAATTCTTCAAACCCTTTTAAATCTTGGCACTATAAAACGTGGAGACTCAGTAGCTTTTTCTGCACTAACTTGGGCGACAAATGTTATGCCGATTATTGAACTTGGTCTCAAGGCTATACCTGTTGACGTAGAAATCGAAACCCTCAACGTTTCATCAAGAACTTTCAAAAGTGCAACAGAAAAAAATCCTATCAGAGTTCTTTTCATTACTCACCTTCTAGGTTTTTGCGGCGATATGGAAAAAATTCAATCCTACTGCAAAGAAAAGAACATTTTGATTCTCGAGGATACTTGTGAGGCACTTGGTACAGTTTATAAAGGAAAAAAACTTGGAAACTTTGGTCTTGCCAGCACTTTTTCTTTTTTTGCTGCCCACCACCTCTCAACAATTGAAGGTGGCGCCGTTTGCACAGACGATCCAAAGTTAGCACGAATGCTTAAAATTGTCCGCGCCCACGGCTGGGACCGCAACCTAGGAGAGGATGGACAGAAAAAAATAAGAAAAGAATTTGGCGTGTCAGACTCCCTTTACGCAAAATACACATTTTACGATCTAGGTTACAACCTAAGGCCCACCGAGATATCCGGCTTTCTTGGAAACGCTCAACTCTCCCACTTAAACACTATCGTCAAGAAACGCGAAAGTAATTTCAAAAAATTTGCTGAGGCAATCTACACACGCACTGACTTATATTATCCAATTCAATCTAACCATTTAGATGTTATTTCCAATTTCGCCTTCCCTATCATCTGCAAGACAAAGGAAATCCGCGACTCCATAATCGAAGCCTGCAATAAAAAAGTGGAAATTCGTCCAATAGTTGGTGGCGACATGACTAAACAGCCTTTTTTTAAAAAATATATGAAAGGTTCACAAATTATAAATTCCACTTCCTCTTTAATCCACGAACAAGGAATTTATTTTGGAAATAACCCCGACCTGTCGAACTCAGATATAAAAATTCTAATATCCATCTTCTCCCATGACTACAAGAAAAACTAACAATAAAATTGTTGTCTTTGGTTCAAATGGTTTACTTGGAAAAGAATTCGCTTCTTTATCTGGAAAACCTAATGGTTTGGAAATTATTGCTTACTCCAAAGAATCCGCTGACATAACTGACAAAACAGTAGTCACTAAAATAATTTCAGAAAATCGCCCCAACGCCGTAGTAAACTGTGCGGTTGTGGTAAATGTAGATTTCTGTGAAAAAAACCCGCTTACCGCATGGAACGTCAATACCATTGGAGCTGGGATCATCGCGGAGGTAATCAAGGAATCCAACCTTACCGACACAAAACTTATTCAAATCAGTACTTCCGACATTTTCGGTGGAAGTAAGAAAAAGTATGTGGAAAATGATTTACCTACACCTGTAAACGTCTACGGTTGGTCAAAATGTGGTGGGGAACAAATCGTTCAGCAAATCGGAAAAAACTTTTCAGAGAATTTTTATATTTTACGCGCCGGTTGGTTGTATGGAGACGGTCGTGACACTTTTATCGATATGGTTGTCAAAACACTTAAGCAAAATCAATTACTCGAAGCGATAAATGACCAATTCAATATTCCTGTTTGGACAAAAGATATAGTCAATGTAGCCCTTAAACTTATATCTGAAAAAAAACCTAATACGACAAAAATCTATCAAATCGGCGCCTCAAAAAAAGAACAAGGTGTAACTAAATACGACATTGCAAAGGAAGTCGCAAAAATTCTTAAGCTCGACACTTCACTCATAAAAAAATGTTCATTCAAAAAAACCCACTCTGTTAAACGTCCGACTTGCACTGTCCTTGCGCACTCTGACAATTTAGAAACAATTTCCTGGAAAAAATCCTTAGAAAATTATCTTTTATCTCGTTACAAATAAATTTAAATGAATAATCCATGGAATCGATCGACCTAGAAGAAACAAAAGAGAGTGTACGGTTCAAGGATTTCTTCAGTACCATTCGATTATTCTTACAACCCAGCAATAAGTGAGACCGAGTAAAACGACAGAGTAATGAAAGGAAAGCAAGTTGAACAATACAGAAAAACCCTTTTTGCACTTGGTGACAGATTTTGGTCACAAAAATAGTTTTATGAAAACAAACACTAAATTAATAAAAATTATCTGCGAAATTAGTCTTTGCATATTTTTATTATTTTCCATCATAAGATTACAGGAAAAAATAGCCATCTTCGGAAAAGACAGTGTTCAAGTGGATTTTTCGGTTTACTACACTACCGGCCAAAATTTACTTTTTGATTTTCCACTATATAAAAACGGCATAATCGCCAATCCACCGATATGGGACGGTCTTGATCGTTACGTTCACAGCAGATATCTATACCCTCCTCTAGCCGCAATACCTTTCGAACTGATAGCGTCGTTTATGACTTACGGAATTGCAAAGTTTTTTTGGATGTACTTTTCTCTAACTTGCTTGTTAGTTTCGATTTTTATCACCATACGATCTCTCAAACTTAAATTAAATTTTTGGCAATATCTCATAGTTGGAATTTACACTTCCTGGTTTTTTCCGCTTTTAACTTCTCTGGAACGCGGACAGATCGATAACCTGACCCTCCTACTTGCGATCTCGGCCATAGCCTTAGCGGTTGGAAAAAGCCGAAAAGAAATTGTTTCCGGTTTTATATGGACCTTCGCAACGTTGGTTAAATTACACATAGGCTTCGTAGCTATCTTTTTTATTTTAAGAAAGCAGTGGAAAATACTAGCGGGATATTTTTTTGGAGGAGTAACGATTGTCGTTCTAACAGCACTTCTTCTCGGACCAAGTTCAGTTTCTGATTATATCGTCAAGGAATTTCCAAGAATTGCAAAATACGGAGAAGCCGGAACATCGGAAATGAAACTGCCCGATAGTTATTTTGAAAAATATTACAATGAACGCAATCCGGGGAGCACTTACGGCCTTGAAAAGGACGGTCAATGGTTTAAAGGCATTCACTTGTCATTCGCTCCCAACGCCTCTTTAGCACGTTTTATCGCAATGAGAGCAAACGATCTAAACAGTGAATGGCAAATCAGTCCCACACTGATCTCTATAATGCTTTTGGCTTTATTTTTGCCCGTGGCATATATGGCTCTCAAAAAAATTCAAATCGAAAACTTGGGACTTTCAAGCGAAAAGGAATTTCTTTATTGGTATTCAATTCTTATGATTTTAATGCTTTTTGGACCTTTGACCTGGACAATGAATGCTGTATGGATTATTCCACTGTCAACTCTCGCTGTCGGACAACACCCTTGGTCAAAAGATCGGATGCGAACCATTCCCTGGGTCTTATTGGTTGTTGCTTTACTACTCGCCTTTGTACCAGATTGTATGTATTTAGGATGGAGAGATTTTGCTTCCCCTTCGTCGTTCTGCAAAGCCCTTGATTCATCAAAATATATTTTCTCGGAATTTTTTATAATTATCTCAATTTGGCTTCAAGTCAAAGAGGTTAAAGATTTAAAAAATCCAAAACAAACTTCTGGTACTCCGACAGAAAAGCCTACTCAATCTTACTCTTAACGTAAATAGCATAACCGTTCATAACAGTGTCCACCTTGTAATTGTCATTGAGAACATTGGCGTCTGCAAAAGAAGTAACGATATCTTTTTTGAGGACCAAAACTTCTGGAAGAACAGCGAGAGAATAAAGGGAAACATTTTTAAAAGTATTATTACTTTTTAAAATTGGCACCACCGATCCTTCGATCGTCATAAATCTCAATTTACGATCCTTAAAAATCGCCAAATTAAGCGCGTCCACATAACCTACAGTTTCCATAAAATATTTATCTTCTATGTATTTAGCGGTCATGATATCACTATCCGAGAAATAAATTTTCGCGCCATTGAATAAATGAAAAATTTGAAAGACAACCAGAAAAACAAGGCTCGCATACCAAACAATTTCTCCCTTAAAAATCCGTGCGTTTTTAAATTTCCTTGAAAAATACAAAAGGATAATTTCTAAAGCATTCGGCAGAATAGCTAAAATCAAAAGTTCCGACACGATCGTATAGCGTAGCCATCCGGGACTTCGGAGGTAATATAAAAAAGCAAACAGAGAATAAATCAATACAAAATCATATACCAAAGACAAATTATAATTTTCCTTTCTAAATCCTATCCTAACCAACAGTAGTAAAATAAAAAAAATACCGAAATAAACAATTGTCAAAGTACGCGGAATGGAAATAATGTTATTTAGAATATTTTGCATTATAGGAATTGCGTTATACGGATTTCCATACATATCTATAATTTGAAACCAGGCCAACTTTGAAAACGGCTGACTCATTACCAAAAAAATCCAACCTAGAGCTGCGGGTAACATCGAAGCAAAAAACACCATCAAATTCTTAATTCTCTGCCCTCTAAATATGAGTACAAAAAACAATGTTGGAATTATCAAAAGATATACAGACGGTTTAGAAACTACAGCCAAACTAAAAAAACCTCCTGCTATCCACGGGGATTGACGGCAAAGCCAATAATACAAACCTGAAACTAAAAATAGAAACCCTGGAATCTCCCCCATCATCGGCCGACCGTTGTCATAAAATGACGCAAAAGTCACAATCAACAGTATCGAAAAAACTGCCGACCGAAAACCGATTATCTTTTTTAAAAGAATAAAGGAAACCAACATGGCGACAATCATCCAGGCAAGCATAAATAAGCGCGCCTGAACCAGACCAAAACCAAAAATTCTAAACGTCAACGCCAAAGGAATAGTTACCGGATAACCTGTAGATTGCAAAAGATGGGGTACTTCACTGAAATGTCCCAAAGAAAGCTCCATATCAAATTTACCGGAAGTGTTGAAACTTTGGGCAATCTCAATATTCTTCGCTTCATCAAGCCAAAGTCTCGGCTGTGTAGTCAAATGAAATAGAGAAAATAAAATCATAAACAAAAAACCAGACAGTAGAAAAAAACTCCGCAAGGGAAACCTTTTACCGAAAAGATATAATTTATCAAAATAATTTTCCATTTAAATAGCTATTTTAATTTACGTGCAGCAAAAACGCACATCTTCAAAAGGAGCCAGCCATGTTTCCATCTTTCAATTTGAGTCGTACCATAAGTTCTGGCTTTATAATGAACAGGAATTTCCATTATTTTTAAATTCAATTTAGCCGCACCGAATAAAAGATCGAAGTCACCAAAAGGATCGAAGTCGCCAAAATATGCCCTGCCTTTAATAATTTTTTCATAATCCTCTCTGAACAAAACCTTAGTGCCACAAAGAGTGTCTTTAATTCTTTGACCCAGCAGCCAACTGAACATTAAACTAAAAAATTTATTACCGAGCACATTAAAAAATCTCATAGCCTCCTTCTCCATCGGATAAATCAACCTTGAGCCGTTAGCAAAGTCACATTTTCCTGAACATAGCGCTTCGTAAAATTTTCCCAATTCTTCCGGTGGCACGGTCAAATCGGCATCAAGAATCATCAATATGTCACCCGAAGCTTTAGCAAAACCTTTTCTTACTGCGTCCCCCTTTCCGCGACCTTCCTGGGACAAGACGGAAATTTTGAAATTCTTTTCAAATAACTTGGCGACCCTATTAATCTCCTCAAAAGTGGCGTCGGTAGAATGTCCTTCAACAAAAATAATTTCGCATTCAGTGCCCAGATAAGGCATACGTCGAAGAGCTTGTTCAATGTTTCCCTTTTCATTTCTGGCTGGAATGATTACAGAAACAGAACAGCTTCTTGATCCCTGATCAATCGGTCTAGCAACAAAATACTGAATAAGACACAAGCGATTGATTAACGGCAAATTGGCGATAATTCGGTTAGTAAATGCTGTCACCCAAGGAATATAAAAAGGTAGAAGCATTTTTTTATCTCTTTTAACAACTTCAAATCCAGCCAAATAAAGCAAATTTTCAATATCCTTTTCAGAAAGCCAATGCTGAAGAGGTTGCTTCGCTTTCAAACCCAAAGTCTCAGCCAAACGCAAAATCGGCTCCCATGCGTAATTGTAATAAGTAATAATCACCCGAGTCTTAGAATGACTTACTTTTTTTAAATTATGAAAAACTTTTTCTACATCAGCCAAATGCCCCAACAAATCTGACAAAACAATATAATCAAAAGTTTCCGAAAATTCCATCTCTTCAGCGTCCATCACTCTAAATTCACACTCAGGATGTTTCTTTTTCGCCACCTCAACCATTTTTGAACTCAAATCAATTCCAACCGAATGGTTTGCCTTTAAAACAGAAAGTAAATCCCCAACTCCAGAACCAATCTCCAAAACTGAACCTGAAGGTGGCACAAGAAAACTTACCAAATTTTCCACAACTTTATGATAATACCAGTTACGTTTTTTCCAGTACTCCCTGGAAGAGACCTGCTCATCAAAATAACGTGTAATCGAGTTTCTATCCATTTTTATTTTTTTTAAACGGTGCTAATCGCTTACACATATCTATATGATAAATATGTCTCTCTCGCTCCAAACTCCAAGGAATTTTCTTGCCTTTGCAAAAAAATAAATTTCGCGCATATCGATAAATGAAAAGCAGAGAAATTTTGGAATTCTCCAAACATAACAACAGCCATTCATAAAATGAAATTCTTTGTCTACGTACCAGCTCCAAATCAACGTAATGACTCCATTTCATCCTATGAAAAAGAGGGTCCGGATTCATCGGAACCAACATAAAATTTTCCAAGCTAGAAACCGGCGATCCTTGTTTAACCTCAATTCTTTCATGAATAGTTTTAATAAAACCATTGACCGCTCCGAGATGAAAGAAACGCATCTGCTTTGTAGGATAAGTGGCGGCGCAATCCACAACTTCACCACTTAAAGTATATTTTCTCGGCACCCAAAAAGTGGTGGCCGGATGTTTTGAGGAAACAACTACCTCGATTTCCATCTCAAGCTTTTGAGTCATCAATTCATCTGAATCAAGAGAAAAAAACCACTGACAATTTGTAACAGCGAGCATTTGATTTCTCACTCCAGCAAAATCAACAATTTGATTATTTCGATTTTTATATTCCGGGTCTTGCACAATGATGCGCGCGCCATAGGCCCTAGCAAGACTAAGTGTTTCGTCGGTACTACCGCCATCACAAATAATAATTTCAGAAAAATTCTTAACAGACTCAAGTGTTTCCTTGATTGTGCGTTCTGAATTGAAAGTAAGGATTCCTATGGTGCACTGAATTTTAATTGCCATTTTTTTTAAAATCTAAAACCTCAGTTATAATTTTTTTTACAAATGAAGTAAGACTATGATTTAAAACAACGATATCACGAAGTTTCGAACCAAGTTCCAACCTCTGCGGATCAGTCATATCCATCATGTATTTGAGCCTATCTGCCAGACCCAAGATATCCCCCTTTGAGTACATCAAAACCTCTTTATATGGCCCTAAAACCTCTTTAAAGGCCTCATTACAGGTCAAAACAGGCAAACCCACTGCCATAGCCTCAGGAACTGCCTTATCGAGGCTTCCGGTATGCCCCATATTAACGAATAAATCGTAACCCGCAAGAACTCCAGGAAGCTCACGGTTAGGGACAGATCCCTTAAAACTGACGCTTTCTCCTAGCCCCTTTTCGACAACTCTCTCTCTTAACTTATCCAAATACTGTCGATCGGAAGCCATTGATGTCGGCCCGACAATATCAACTTTTATTTCGAAAGATGTTCTCTTACGAATTATTTCAACAGCTTCAACCAAAACTTCATAATCTTTTGAAGGTGTTATTCTTCCAACGGTTATGATTTTAAATTTCTCAGCATTACTCTTAAAACCCAAATCATGAATTTTAAATTTATCAGTATCGATCCCTTGACCGATTATCCTTAACTTTTGTGATGCCAAACGAAAACCGCTTTTTGTTGAGGTAAAAATCATATCGGTAAAAACCTCGGCAACTCTCAAACTCAAAGTTACATTTTTATGCGCATACCAAAGTGTTACAGTTTTGCCCCACAATTTCCATAACCAGCCTCCCAAAACTACATACTCGGGATTCATGTGAACAAATACAACATCATAATCTTTTCTGATTCGAACAATATGCCTTATAAACCTCCAGGAATAAATAAATCTCTCCGCCAATTTTAGTCTGAAATTTCGCGCTTTAAATTTTTCCTTACCGAGCGAAAAAATTCGCACATTTTCGGAAAAATCAACATTCCCTTTTTCCAAACAAACAACGTTTACATTTTCTATCTGTTTGGAAAATTCTTTAATCCAACCATGCATAAAACCCAAGACGGAATCGTCTTGATCTACCCTTTGAGTGATAATTAACAATCGCATATCTATGTAACTAATTTATTGGCTAAATATCACAATATAATACAAACTGATTCTATTCTTAATTACCAAAATAAAACATACAAAAAAACAGAAAATTCTACCTAAATACCTGCAAATTGACGGTACCCAATACGCTTGATACTATCTACGAATTGTCTGTCACTACAATTAAAAACTACAATCGTTAGACTAGAACAACCACAAACTCACTTAAAGCATTATAACTATGAATACAGTCGAACTCAAACGATCATTTACTAATATCCCCCGAACAGAAGTTTGGATTTTTGTATTTTCCCTAATTATTAAACTGACGGCATCATGTTTATTGTTTGCCCAAAACGGCGCAGATTTTATTTCTGGGGGCGATGCCAGCGGTTATTTAGACATTGGCAAAAGTATTGCTACGGGAGAAGGCTTCAGTGTCGGAGGAATGGCAAGTGCATTCAGAACCCCCCTCTATCCATTATTTCTTTCGATTTTTTATTTTCTTCATATACCTATCGCACTGTTACCGACCATTCAAATATTTTTACTTTCAATTACCGCTGTTTTAATTTACCGCATCGGCACTTCACTTTTCTCAGCCAAGACTGGATTCATAGCTGCAATACTCTTTTCAATAGAACCACTCCTCTTAGTGTACGCAAACATAGCCCTAAGTGAATCTTTTTTTACATTTATTTTCGTCAGTTCAATTTATTTTTCAGTTAAATATTTCTCCACCAATTCATCCAAAAAATCCTTGGCACTGTCCGCCCTGCTAATCGGAGCCACCGCACTTACCAGACCGATTGGTATGTACTTCCCATTATTGTTTCTATTTTTATTGTTTATTAAAAACCGGCTCGACAATAATAATTTAACTGCAATTTTCAAACCAGTCATAATTTATTTTTCTCTTTTCTTTGTCATAATTTTGCCATGGTTAATTAGAAACGAAATAGTTTTCGGAAATTTTAAATTAACTAATCAAGGAGCCATCCAGATATATAACGAGCGGATTCCAATCGTGATTGCCTCAGAAAAACACATCGACTACAACAGTGCTTCATTGGAAAATCAAAAAAATTTCCCTAATTTAATTCCAAATTTTAATTCAGCGATTCTAAGTAACACCTTTGAGTACAACGATATCCTAACAAGGGAGGCTGTTCGAGTTTTAAGGCGAGGTGTTCCCGCTCTCCTCAAGTTCCACGCAATAGCTGCCGTATCATATTTCCACACCACAGGTTACGACTATGTACT
Source organism: Candidatus Tayloriibacteriota bacterium (assembly GCA_009695005.1). Lineage (GTDB taxonomy): Bacteria > Patescibacteriota > Minisyncoccia > Phycocordibacterales > SIBU01 > SIBU01. The sequence goes on along the minus strand of SIBU01000002.1, from coordinate 4,920 downwards.
CGGATACTTTGGTATAAAAAGCCCTGCAAGTGTCAGTAATTTTACAAATTATATTTTCCATCATCAATGGAAATCTTTAGTTAAAGCCCTGTTACAAACTGATCTTTACAATATTGTTAGAATTTTAGGATACCTACTTTGGTTTACAATAAACATAGCAATAATAATAAGTATTATTCTAGACCTCAAACAATCCAAAAAAAATCTTTTCTCAATAATTTTCATGACAACCATCGTTCTTTATTTCGCTACCTTTTCCATTGGCTCTCACACTCAAGCTCGCTACCGTATTCCGACTTATCCATTTTTGTTTATCCTGATTGGTTTCGCTTCAACAAAAATTGTCGACAAACTAAATATCAAATCTAACAGGATTTATAAAAAATAATATGTGTGGAATAACAGGTTTTGTCGGCAAAGGAGACGAAGAAACAATAAAACGTATGACTTCGACTATTGCTCATCGTGGCCCAAACGATGAAACCTTTTTCCACTCTGGTGAAACTCACTTTGGATTTCGCAGATTATCCATAATCGACATTGAAGGAGGCCGACAACCTGTCTGGAACGAAAACAAAACTGTAGTGGCGATATTCAACGGTGAAATTTACAATTTCGAATCTCTAAGAAATGAACTTCAAGCCAAGGGTCACACACTCATTTCAAAAAGCGACACGGAAGTGATAGTTCACCTTTACGAAGAAGAGGGTGAAAATCTTTTTTCTAAATTAAACGGAATGTTTGCCATCGCTCTTTGGGATATTACAACCAACAAATTACTGCTAGCACGTGATCGCCTTGGGAAGAAACCGCTTTATTACGCCCTCGTGGACAATACTTTAATCTTCGGCTCGGAACCTAAAGCTCTACTGGCTCATCCATCAATCAAAAAGGAACTGGATATCGAGTCACTCAACCTTTATCTGGAATATGAATTTGTACCGTCGCCCAGAAGTATTTATAAAAATATTTTCAAATTAGAACCTGGTTCATACTTAACCTACAAGAACCAAAATTTGGAAATAAAATCTTTTTGGAACCTTGATTTCACAAAAAAGACAGAACAGACCGAAATAGAAAATATGAAGCAGTTAAATTCTCTTATTAAAGAAGCTGTTTCAATACGACTAACTTCGGACGTACCGCTAGGTGTTTACCTCTCTGGAGGTTTAGACTCAAGCATCATTGCGTGGTATGCAAGTAAAAAAAGTTCAAAGCCACTCGAAACCTTTACCGTTTCATTTGCAGAGAGTGGTTTTGATGAATCTGGCTATGCCAGAACTGTAGCCAACCTTTTAAAAACTAACCACCACGAAGAACGCTTAACCGCCACCAAGGCATTAAGCTACCTTGAAAAGGCAGTAGAAATTTTTGACGAACCATTATCCGACGCGTCCATCCTACCAAATCTTTTTTTGGCGGAATGGAGTAAGCAACACATCACAGTGGCTCTAGGTGGAGACGGAGGGGATGAACTTTTTTTAGGGTACCAAAATATTCAAGCTCATAGCCTCAATCGTTTATATAAAAAAATTCCGGGTTTTATCCGTCACGATCTAATCGAACCCTTAGTAAGAAAACTTCCTTCTAACGACGCTTATTTCAGTTTCCCTTTCAAATCCAAACGCTTCATTAAAGGTGCTGGCAAAAACCTCAACGACTTTGAACAGGATTTGGCATGGCGTGGGTCATTTTCAAATGAAGACAAGAAATTTTTGCTCTCTGAAAATTTCAATACGGAAAATATCGGGGCCAAAGAATTAGAACGTCACATCACTGATTCAAAAACTCAAGATTTCTTTGAGCGTCTAACATATCTTTATCTCAAACAATATTTAGCAGATGATATCTTGGTGAAAGTTGACCGATCATCAATGGCATTCGGACAAGAAGTGCGGGCACCACTTCTCGACTACAGAATTGTCGAATTCGCAGCGAATCTTCCCACGAACCTTAAATTCAAAAATCTAAAAGGAAAATATCTTCTTAAAAAAATAATGCGCGGTAGACTACCCGACGAAATTTTAGATAGACCAAAAAAGGGCTTTGGTGTTCCGATAGCTGAATGGCTACGAGGTGATCTAAAACCAATTGCTGACAAATATTTCTCGGAAGCGCACTTAAAAACTCAGGGAATTTTTAACCACCAATATGTTCGAAAATTATACGCAGATCACTTAGCGAAACGAGCCGACTACAGAAAAGAGCTCTGGACTCTTCTAGTTTTTCAATTGTGGTATAATCGCTGGATTAGCTAATATACGGCTTATTTACATGGAAACACAGCCACAAGCATCAGAAAAAGGAATTTCGGTTATCATCCCAGCACTTAACGAGGAGGGCGGTATTGGCAATGTCATTTTAGACATTAAAAAAGTTCTGAATGGGGTTTTTCCGTACGAGATAATTGTGGTTGACGACGGTTCAACCGACAAGACTGCAACCGTTGCAAGAGAACTTGGGGCAAAAATCGTGCATAGCCCAGTAACAATGGGATATGGTTTTTCTTTAAAACGAGGCTTTCGTGAGGCACGATACGAGTACGCTATCATCACCGACGGCGACAGCACTTACCCTCAAGAAAAAATTTTGGATTTGGTAAAAAAACTAGAAACTGGTTTCGACATGGTTGTCGGGATTCGTCGCGGTGCTTCCATAAACACCAGGCACCCTGCCAGACTTCTTTTCAAACATATCTGCGAATTCGTCGTAGGGAAAAAAATCCCTGACATCAACTCCGGCTTCCGAGCCATTCGTCGAAGTAAAATTGTGCCCTTGCTCGGAGATTTTTCAAATGGTTTCTCCTTTTCAACTTCCAGCACTATGATTTTTACCCTCAAAGGATACTTCATCGGATATATTCCCATTCACTACGGCAAACGTGTCGGGAAATCAAAAGTTAGATTCATTCGGGATACCGCCAGGACTGCTCAAATTCTTACCGATATAATTGTTCACTACAACCCAATTAAACTTTTTATCCTTCTATCCTTAATTCCTCTTCTATTGTTCGTAATTCTACTTACCACTTGGATTTGGAGCTCCAACCACCTTCTTCTACTGCCGTCCGTTATTGTTTTTTGCTTCACTATTTTAATTTTTTCAATAGGACTTATTGCCAACATCTTTCGTAAGGACCTTTAGTCCGCCAAACACTTAGGTGCGCTTGAAAATAAAGCGCCTGTAAACAAAAAAACTTTCGCAGGCAACAATAATGCCTGCAATTATTTGTGCAATTAAGTAATGCGTACGGAAGAACTCTACCAAGACATAAATCAAAGCGGTATTTAGACACAAATTCGTTACAGCTACGACAAGATAAAGTATCGCTTGACCGCGAATATTTTCAGTTGAACCATCTTCAAATGTCCAAAATTTCTGAAAAATAAAACTTACTGAAAAAGCGATAGAAAAAGAGAGTACTGCAGAATAGATATACCAAAATCCTACTACATCAGTAAAGTAATAAAGAAATAAAATATTGGTTGCGGCGGCAGTACCTCCAGAAATCAAATATTTCCCAACCCTTCTTCGCTTCCAGGCGAAAGCGTGGAGACTGGGCATCAGAGTTTCAAGAATCATCCAGAATTTATTTTCCAGATTTTTAATCATTCTATTTTTTTCGCTTTTTTATCAAAGACTCACCATAAACCCCGGAAAGTAAGTCCAAATCTTTATTACTTGAAAGAAGTAAATCAATATTTTTATCACGCAAGGCTTCCAAAACTTTATTGCCAGCAAAATCACCTATTGTGTTTTTATACATATTCTCAAAAGCGGCAAAATCTTTTATAAAGCAATGCCCTCCAGCTCCCCTTCCACTCTTATGTACTGGATCAAGATGAGTTCTTCCGATACGCGGATCGGCAGCCATAACATCGCGGACAGTACCCCAATCGATGCTCTTTTTTGAGGCAACATCGTAAAGCATATTGATAAAAATCACTTTGAAATAAAACCAACAATTACCTCCGTACTTAATTAATTCAGCTTCTTCGGCGCCGGTTACAATTTCAAATGGAGCTTCCGGAAGAATTGCTAAAACTTCCTGCGCTTTCTTTTCAAAATCTTTTGAACGTTTTGGAATACCCACAATGTTTCGATTTGGATGTCCGGCATCATAAAGCGCAGTTACTTCCGTAAGAAATTCAGGTGAGTGAAAAACGAAAATATTAGGATTATCTTTTTGAATTGAAGCTGTCGTACCTGGAAGAATTGTAGATTTTATAATTGCCACTTTCCCCGCATCCACAAGTTTCATCGCGCTTCGAATGATTGAATCGTCAAAACCTTTAGGCGTTGATGGTGTAGGTACTGCAATAAATACAAAATCACATTCTTTAATTTTATCCTTATTACCACGATATGGCTCCTCCAAAGCGTAGCGTACAGTCTTAAAACCACGACTTTCAAACTCATCCGCGTAAGCCTTTCCAACAAATCCTTGACCAATAAAACCGATCAATGGCTTAGCTTTGGTATTTTTTACCTTTGCGACTCCTGTTTTTTTAGGCATGATTCGGCTATTCTACATGAAAAATCCCCCAGGGAAAAGCCCTAGGCTCAATTGAGGTCGACGTCAAGGCGTTCTCCAAAGCTTATAAGTATTCCCATGCTTACATAACCCGAAATACGAAGAAAAATTACTTTCATTGGCCCGCCGAAACATCCTCCGTTTCGTCGCCGTTCACAACACGCGATGGTCGGCAAAGTGCACCCAACCCAGGAAATCGACGCCCGAAGCGCTCCGTTTGAAAAAATTCAAAACGCTCTGGTACTCGCGGATACTGGATTCGGTGTCAAACAACCATGGTCGCTTGAAGATTCACCTACTACCGTTTTTATTTTAACATACACATATGAAAAGGCCCTCGCACAAAATTGTACGAGGGCCAAAGAGCTAAATCCAAAGGGTCTAAG
>SIBU01000011.1 GCA_009695005.1 Candidatus Tayloriibacteriota bacterium | reverse complement strand
CGCTGAAGTCGCCAATCTTAATCGTTTCGTTCATAATTTTCTTTCTGAGTTCTGTTCGGTTTTGTTTTTTTTGGTTTAAACTGCTAGCCTTTCGGCCATAATAAGGCTTCCAGCCGAGAGGCTAGCAGTTTCCAAGATGCAATTTTTAAAGTGCTTTTAACTGCAATAAGGATAGCACATTATAATTAATAAGTCAAGTTGTAGTATTGACTAAATATTTTATGCCGATATAATATTATGACACCCTATATTTTAAGCCATTTAATGGGATTATCAAGGCTAGTTCCTTGCAGGCGTCAAGTAAGATATAATAATTGTACTGTTCGCGTGGTTTTCAGTATTGAAGTAGAGTTGGTTTGGCCCTTCATTTTAAACTTAAAACTTTTTACTTTAAATTAAACTTCATGCCACCTTTTAATCACTTCACAACAAAAGCCAAAGAAGCCATAAGACGAGCGCATGAGCTCGCTATTGAACGTGGTCAAAATCACGTAAATCCAGTTCATCTTTTGGCCGCATTAATTTTGCAGGAGGAATCTATGGTTAATTCAATTTTGGACAAGCTTGATGTGGACACCATGCTTATGACGGATTCGGTTCTTGAAGGAATCGAGGGTGGTGAAGCTTCTTCAACTTTGGCTCCATCGTATCAAATTTATTTAACTCCCGAGCTTGCACAGACGCTTGAGAATTCCTCAAAAGTTGCAACAAGTCTCAAAGACGAATTTGTTTCTACGGAGCATCTTTTTATTGCTATGTTAGATATCCCAGGATCCGCCCGCGAGATTCTTTCAAGGTTTCGAATCGATAAGACGGATGTTTTGCGTGTTCTAGAGGAATTAAAAAGTACTCGGACAGCAGATGTTTCTACACCGAAAAGATTTAAAGCTATTTCGAAGTACACAAGAAATCTTACAGGGTTAGCTCGTGAAAATAAACTCGATCCAGTCATCGGACGTGACAGTGAAATTTCACGAATAATTCAAATTCTTTCTCGGAGAACAAAAAACAATCCAATTCTTATCGGTGAAGCCGGTGTTGGAAAGACCGCAATCGTAGAAGGTTTGGCTATTCGTATGGCGTCAGGCGATGTACCGGAATCTTTGAAGGATAAAGAATTAGTTTCTCTTGATCTAGGACTTTTGATTGCAGGTACCAAATATCGCGGAGAGTTTGAAGAGAGACTGAAAAATATTATGAAGGAGATCGAACGTTCAGAAGGAAGAATTATTCTTTTTATCGATGAAATTCACACCATTGTTGGTGCGGGAGCAGCAGAAGGTTCTATGGACGCTTCAAACATGCTGAAACCGGCTCTTTCTCGTGGTGAACTTCGAGCAATTGGCGCCACAACTTTAAAAGAATATCAGAAACATATTGAAAAGGATCCCGCGCTTACTAGACGTTTTCAGCCTGTTTATGTTTCTGAACCTTCGATTGAAGATGCCGTTGCAATTCTTCGTGGGTTAAAGGAAAAGTACGAGTTATTTCACGGAGTTCATATTACAGACGATGCCCTTGTTGCTGCGGTGACACTTTCCACGAGATATATTACAGATCGCAATTTGCCTGACAAGGCTGTTGACTTGATAGATGAATCCGCATCTTCGTTGAAAATTTCTTTGGAAAATATGCCACCTGTGTTGGAAGAAACTCATCGTAAGGTAATGCGTCTTGAGATTGAACGTGAGGCACTTAAAAAAGAAAGTCTTACTTCAAAGAAGGCTAAGTCGCGTGTTAAAAAGATTGAGCAGGAAATTGCAGATTATAAAGAAAAAACTTCCGAAATAGAACTTAAGTGGAAAAATGAAAAGGAAACGCTGACTGAAATTAAGGCATTGAAAAAAGGCCTTGAAACTTTGCGTCTTGAGGCAGAGTCTGCGGAGGCACGGGCGGATTTGTCTAAGGCGGCAGAAATCCGTTATGGAAAAATTCCCGCAAGTGAAAAAGAGCTTGAAGTTAAACTAAAGCGTTTGAAAAAACTTCAGAGTTCGAGACGAATTCTTAAAGAAGAAGTTACTGAACCGGATATTGCCGAGGTTGTAGCAAAGTGGACTGGCATTCCAGTAACTCGAATGCTTGAGGAAGAAGCTGCAAAACTTTCTCGCATTGAGGACGAACTAAAGAAGCGAATTGTCGGTCAAGACGATGCTGTGCGAAGAATCGCTGATACTATCAAGCGAAGTCGTGCTGGAGTTTCCGATCCTAACCGACCGATTGGTTCTTTTATTTTCCTTGGTCCAACAGGTGTGGGTAAGACTGAACTTACAAAGGCGCTTGCTGAATTTATGTTTAACGACGATAAGGCACTTATTCGGGTAGACATGTCAGAGTTTATGGAGCGACATTCAGTTTCAAAACTTATAGGCGCTCCTCCGGGGTATGTGGGACATGAAGAGGGGGGCAATTTGACTGAGATGATCCGTCACAGACCATATGCTGTTGTGCTTTTCGACGAAATTGAGAAGGCTCATCCTGAAGTGTTTAATATTTTACTTCAGATTTTTGACAACGGTAAATTAACTGATGCCAAGGGTAGAAGTGTGAACTTTAGAAATGCCATTATTATTTTGACTTCAAATATCGGCGCACAATTTATAGATAAGATGGAGAAAATTGGTTTTGCTTCAACGGAAAGTCAAAAAACAGACTACGAGAATACTAAGCTGAAAGTAACTTCAAGTCTTAAAGATTACTTTAGACCAGAGTTTTTGAATCGTCTGGATGATATTATTATTTTCGATATTTTGAGCCAAGAGGCAATTAACAAAATTGTTGAGATTCAGGTTGGTCATGTTGTGGAAAGACTCAATGCAAAAAATATTGGATTGGAAGTTACTCCGGCAGTTTTGGCATATCTCGCTAAGGAAGGCTACAATCCGCAATACGGTGCTCGACCGCTAAAGAGAATTATTCAGAATAAAATTTTGACACCTGTAGCTGGACATATCATTGGGCGTACTCTTGGAGATGGGGGGAAAGTTTTAGTTGATATAAAGAACGGGGAATTTTCTTTTGAAGTTGAGAAACCAAAATCTACCAGACCAGTTAAAAGTAAAGTAATGGAGGAAGAAGTGAAGGAGATGGTAAAGAAATAAATAAAACAATCCTCCAGCCAATTGGCCGACGAGTTTATGTCGAGGCAATTCCTTGGCAGAGAGTGCGTGTGTTGTAATATGGTGTATGAGGCAATTCCTCATACATTGGAATATTTGACGCAGAGCAATATTTTGTTGCCGTTTTAGTAAAATCTGCTACAATTCCCGCAGGAAATATGCGTCGGTACTCAAGCGGTCAACGAGGGCAGACTGTAAATCTGCTGGCTTCGGCCTACGAAGGTTCGAATCCTTCCCGGCGCACAAAATTAACCCCGAAAGGGGTTTTAAATTTGTCGCCGGAGGAAGTGTGGGACACTTCCGTGAAGGATTCGAAGCCCGATTGAGTCGAACGTCTTCGTGAGCCAATCGGGGTACTGCCCCTGTAAGGAGAGAAATTCCTTCCCGGCGCACAAAATTAACCCCGAAAGGGGTTTTAAATTTGTCGCCGGAGGTAGTGTGGGACACTTCCGTGAAGGATTCGAAGCCCGATTGAGTCGAACGTCTTCGTGAGCCAATCGGGGTACTGCCCCTGTAATATTCGAGTTTTTTTGTTCATCACGTAGGAAATTGCAAGTTTGAAAGGTTCGTTTCGCTCGGTGACTAATCGGTAGTCAATTTAGGGAGTAAAAAACGAATCGGAGATTTCATATTTTGAAGAAGAAAATTTTTTAATTCAATAAATTGTTGGGCACAAAGCAGTGCGAGTAGAGATTTTTTGTTGCCATTGATTTGCAACATGAAACATGCTATTTTACTTTTCAGTACAGAGGTTGGGCTATGTGGCTCGACAATACAGCCCTAAAACTTAAACGGGAGGAAATTAGATGTCCAAAGTATTCCAACTCGATCAGGAAGATGACTGCGTTCAACTATACTTTCTTCGAGGAGTCGTAGAAAGTCACGGGATGACCAAATCCGGCTGGCGGATTTTTAAGAAAAGGGTACCCTTCATTCGTGTCCGCGTGAATGAAGACGAATTGCTCGCCTTCAACAATATCGCACTCCATCAGATGGACACGCCAAAAGGTGAGATTGTTGGCATCAAACCGGTTCTTCAACTTGCGATGACGAAGGTAAAGTGCGATGAGTTTCCAGTTGGAACATTGATTGGCATGAGCTTTGGTTTTTCCTGTACAATTTATCAGTACTTTACTGGGAAAATGCCAAACTTTGCGGGGAAGCTCCAAGTGCTGCGCATCGACGGGCAGCCTGACAAGGAGACTCTTGCCCACGCATGAATTACGTAGGCCGACTCTCGACAGGCTCTTTGCAGACAACAATTCTGCTCGGAGCCTTTTTTCTTTTCTATTTATTTTCGCATTCTCTACAGAATATATTTGTATTCGCTTTTCGAACTTTGAAAAAATTGATGATTAAGAATTTAGAAACCATAAAGGGTGTAATAACCATAACTGATATTGTCGTAGTTTACATAGGTAGGGGGTAAGACATGTATGGCAAACGGTGATAAATTAGGGACATAAGGAATGACAGAGGATCTCATTAGTTCAGTTATAACATCGTCTAGTACACCGCACTTCCGCTTTGCTCTGGTGCTCTTTAATTAACTTTACTTGAACATATTTTAGGAAGAAAATTTTTAATTCAAAAATTGTGGGACAGAAAGCAGCAGAGGTAGCGATTTTTTTGTTGCTATTGACAAGAGATATCAATCATGTCAAACTCATCAGAGTGATCGAGCCATGAGGGCTTGGTTAAAACCGCATATTCCCATAAAAAGGAGGTGTAGCTTGAGTGAAGAAGAAATTGGCTTGGTTTCTGGACTGCTGGTGGTGGCAAGTATCATCCCATACAGTATTAGGACCTATCAGGGCAAGATTCAGCCGATCCTAACGAGTTGGTCGCTCTGGACCTTGAACGGTTTAGCACTCTTGCTTACATATAAGAGTTCGGGTGCAGAAGCGAACGTTTGGCCAGCAGTATTTGGGTTCACCAACCCGCTCCTCATTACCATTATCGTCTTGCTACGATATGGTGGATGGACGAAACCAAACCGAGTTGAGATCGCTTGCCTCGTGTTTGGTCTGTTGTCTCTCGGCCTGTGGCTCGGAGTTCGCGAAAATAAGGAGATGTCCCAATACGCGCTCTACCTGGCGATTGTCGCAGATTTGTTCGCGGCTATTCCAACAATAGAGTTCGTATGGAGACAGCCAAATGGTGACCGTCCTTTTGCATGGGCACTCTTCGCAGTCGGCTACGGATTGGCAATTTTCGCCATTACCGAAAACACTTTCGCGAACTGGGTGCTTCCGTTCTATATGATTTGTGGATCACTGAGTGTAGCGTTTCCACTCGCTTTGTATCGGTGGCGACACAAAGTCCCGCTGTCGGAGTGGGTATGAACAGCTGACAGTGAAGTAGTATGAGACCCCTCGTGGTAGCAATATCACCACTTGGGGTCTTTTTTTGTTTAATTTTTTGATAAAATAAATTTGTAATTGAATGTGGCAAAGAAAAATTTGAAATTGTCATAGGTGTGGCCCCGTCGCTTTCCTATTTTTTGCGGAAAAAAATGGATTTTCTCACCGACGCAGGCGGTGAAATGCGTTCGGACTAATACAAGAATACAGCACAAGAAAATCCCCAAAGGGGAATTTTTCTGTGGCCAGCGCCTGATGGGCATTGGGAATGGGGGGGTAGAAAATTGTCGCTACCAATCAGTATTGTTTATTGCTACAATATTGTTATGGAATCATTAGATAAAATTTCTTCAGGAGCCGCAGCTATAGCGGATGCTCCAAAATTGGAAGGTGGAAATTTGCCTAGCACTAACGTTGATTCATTTTCGAAACCTGATGGTGATACTTTGGAGGGTGCTTTGGCGATGAAGGAGATCGGTGACTCAAAGGAAAATCCTCAAACTCAAAAGATGGATTTAGTAAAAAGTTTACAGAAGGATAATCTTGAAGTTGGTACTGATATAAAACGTGTTGAAGAGTTGGCCACTCAGAGGAAACAGGAGATGGATAAGACAAGAGAAGCCTTGGGAATGAAGCCTCAGGCTATTGATGCAATTTTGCCTGAGGAAAGACAATTGAAAGACCTTCGAGCCAGACAAGCCTACTTGGAAGAACAAAGAGAAGCCCTTCTGCAGGAAGAAATGAACGAAGTTTTTGAACAGAATGTTTCTGAGACTTTTGCAATATTTGAAAAATTACCACCCGAGGTTTTTGCCGTGGTGATGACTACAGGAAAGATACCGCTTATGTATAAAATTTTATCATTTGTTCTTGGTATCGATCTAGTTGAGGAAAAATTCGTAATGGTTTTGGCCAAGGCCTACAATGAAGGAGTGACCACTGTTTACAATATTTCGGAAAAGTATCCAGAATTTAATGTTATAAGAGAGGAAATGAAATCCACGATTATTGATGTAGCTACTGAAAAGGTTTTGGAAGAGCCGGAACAAAAACAGATTGAAGATGTAAAGGCGGAGCAAAATGCTATTGAAAATGGAGAGACACCTAAAGAGCTTTCAGGTAGTGAACCTAGGCAAATTCCCGAGACTAGTGGTGCCGATATTGGCGTTTCGTCAGGAGCGCCAGTAGAAGGAGGTGGATCCACTTCTGGGGCGACCTCTGGTTCGTCTGAAGGAGGGGCAAAGTGATTTTGCTTTTCTTTTTTTCTTTGGTTATGATGGCTTGATATGGCAGAGAATTTTTTTAGTGGTTTACGTACTTGGATTGAAATTGACCGGAAAGCAATTCGACATAACTACGGTGTTTTCAGAAAGTTGATTTCTCCAAAAACCAAGCTTATGGCTGTGGTAAAGTCCAATGCTTACGGTCATGGCCTTGTTGATTTTTCGAAGGAGGTGACCGCCTTAGGTGCGGATTATTTAGGTGTAGATTCCATGACTGAAGCCAGAGCCCTTAGACGAGAGGGAATTGTTTTGCCAATTTTGGTTTTAGGTTATACGATGCCGGAGCTTTTTGTTGAGGCGTCGGAAAGTGATATTTCAATTGCAGTTTCGAATTTTGAAACACTTGATGCCATTAAAGGAGTTAAATTTGTTAAGCCTATTAAAGTTCATATTAAAGTTGATACTGGGCTGCATCGTCAGGGATTTATGAAGAAGGATTTGCCAAAAGTACTTAGTGCACTGAAAGTTGAAAACAAAATACTAAAAGTTGAGGGATTGTTTACGCATTTCGCTTCTGCAAAGAATCCGTCTTTCCCGAAAGATACACAGAATCAAATTGCTGAGTTTAAATTATGGATTGAAGCTTTTAAGAAAGTTGGATTTAGTCCTCTGGTCCACGCTTCTGCAACTTCTGGCACTATGTTATTTCCTGATGCTCATTTTGATATGGTAAGGATTGGAATTGGTATGTACGGTTTGTGGCCAGCGAAAGAAGTGAATGCTTTCTATATGAATAAAGTTGAATTAATGCCCGTGCTAATTTGGAAGTCCATTGTTACCGAAGTTAAAAAAGTTCCTAAAGGGGACAGGGTTGGTTATGACTTCACAGAAATTTTTTCGGAGGATTCGACAATTGGAATCATTCCGGTGGGGTATTGGCATGGATATTCAAGGTCTCTTTCAAGTATCGGTAGAGTGCTTATAAAAGGAGTGGAATGTCGTGTTTTGGGGAGGGTATCGATGGATATGCTTATTGTAGACGTAACTAAGGTTAAGGGTTGTAGGGTTTCAGATGAGGTTACTGTCCTTGGCCAAGGTGCCAAATCTGCTGTTTCAGCTATGGGAATAAGTGAGCTTTCAGATTCGTCCTGGTATGAATTAATTACGCGTATTAATCCGCTTATAAAACGATTCTACCTTTAGTTAGCTTGCCTTTTTTTAAACAGTAGGATATAGTACGGCAACATTTAATTTACATATATGAGCCAAGACCGACTAATAAAACTCAATTGCTCCAAGTGCAAGCGTACTAACTATTGGTCTGAAAAGAACAAGAAGCTTGTTGAGCGTAAGATCGAACTTAAGAAGTGGTGCAAGTGGTGTAGGAAACAACTTCCTCACAAGGAAGGGAAGAAATAAACAAAAAACCGCCAAGGCGGTTTTTGTTTATTTCTTTACGGGGTGCTGAGAGCTCTCAGCTTACACTCGCAGTACCCGTGTTTGGATTTTCTCTTCGCCTCGGAAGGCTCGATAAAATGCTCAAACAGGTTTCGAGTCGCGGGCGAAAGCACCCCATGCTTTCTCGTGTCCTCGTCGCTTCGCACTTGCGGGCCCGCCGCGACTCGAACGCGGAACCTTCCTTTTGGAGAGGAATGTTTTACCATTGAAACTACAGGCCCGTACCTGGCAATACTAGCACAATTCTAATTTCTTAAAAACTGGCCTGCCTCTTTGATGATTTTTGAAAATTCTGATGGATTAAACCATTTAATTCTGTTGTCACGCTTAAACCATGTCATTTGTCGTTTAGCGTAATGCCAGATTTCTGTTTGAAGCCTTGAAACCATTTCTGATTTAGAGATTTTATTTTGTAGTAAAAATGCAAGGTAGCGATACTCTAAACCGAGCTCTTCCATTCGTTTCCAGGAAAGTCCTTTCTTGTGAAGTTGCTCTGCCTCATCAATCATCCCATCTTCAATTCGTGACAATAGACGAGTTTTGATTTTGTCCTTCAATTCATTGGGAGGTAATGTCAGTCCAATGAGTAGGGGTTCGTATTGTTGGGAGTTGTCTGTTGTTTGTTGCAAATTTGGAACTTTCCCCAGTGCTGTAGCGATTTCAATAGCCCTTATAACACGTCGAAGATTTTTTCGGTCCACATTTTCTGCACGAACAGGGTCTAGTTTTAAAAGTATTTTGAATAGTGCATCTGGAGTTTTTTTCGCTAGATCTGCTCGGAGTTTAGCGTTTGGTAAGACATCCGGAAGTGTAATGCCATATACAACCGCAGATATGTAAAATCCAGTACCACCACAAATAATGGGTAAATGCTTTCTTTGCAAAATTTCCTGAATTTTTTTGCTGGCAAGATCTTGGTACTTTACAACATTAAAACGGCTTTTCGGGTTCGCCACATCAAGCAGATGGTGTGGGACACCCGACATTTCTTTTTTGGATACTTTGCCAGTTCCAATATTTAGGCCCTTGTATACCTGTCTTGAATCTGCGGAAATAATTTCCCCGTTGAATTTTTTTGCCAGTTTAATGGCCAAGGAGCTTTTTCCTGTGGCGGTATACCCAACAATTACAAGAATCTTTTGTTTACTTTTTTCCTGCATATATTTTAAAAAAATACCGCGTCCTCGTTTGGAGTGTCGCGGAAATGTTAGTATCGTAAGATTATGTGTTACAGGAGGGTAATGTGTGTTCCGTTCAATTTAAAAAAATCCCAACCTTGTGTTTGTCCTCTCATAGCTAGAATTTCATCTTCAATTGTTTCGAGCCCACATTGACCTTTCGCTATGCAGTTCACCGCAGCAAACATCGCAGGGTTGGATGTTAGTAAGATGGCAGAATGCTCAGTGAGCTTAGAAGCCTCAATTATAGTGCACATACTTCTCTCACGCACTGCGATTGGTGTGTCTCCAAGGTGTGCTCCGAGGGAAATAGTAGAGTGAAAGACCGGTGTTTGAAGCAAACGTAGGAGTAGTCCAGCAATCGCAAAGCAGTTAACGCTCGGTTCAGCTAACACCGCATCAATAGAATCAAAATTTCTATGAATGGCAGGAACTAGTAAATCGGCAACATTTTCTAGTACGGAAGGATGAGGTAGTGGATTGTTGCTTAGTACTGTTGAACTCCCAGGGTTGCTTATCAGGTTACTGAAGTATAATACAAATTTCATTCTGACAGATTCATATCAAATTAACATAGAAATGTCAATTTAAGCGAACCCCCACTTTTTTACTTTTTGGTATGGAGACATCGTATATTTCAATTATATACTTAAAAATATTTCAGGGTATGGGTCGATCAAATGGCAGCAAATAATAAACTCAGAAGAAAAGTTTGTATATTACTGACCCCGAGCGTAACAGAGTTGAATTTGTATGTTACGATCCAGCAATCCCTAAAAATTATGATAGCTAGTAATTAAGTGTACGTCATAATAAAAAATTGATAATGCATTGATTTTTAACAGCAATTTGATTAAACTAACTCTGTTATGCCGGAGTGGCGGAATTGGTATACGCACACGACTCAAAATCGTGCGGGGAAACCCATGAGAGTTCAAGTCTCTCCTCCGGCACAAACATTCACATGTTTGTGGCGAAGAGTCGCAAACTGCTTTGCGACGGGAGAGACTTGAAAGATTTTTCGTTACCGAGCAAGCGAGGTCGAAAAATACCTGGCTATGTATTAGCCAAGTCTCTCCTCCGGCACCAATAAATTTCCACATATCTTTTTAGACCTTTGTGGTACAATCCTCGTATGCCTTCACAATTTTTTAGCGATGCAATCTTTTGGGTTGAGATAGAAAAAGTTCATCCAAATCCTTATCAACCGAGGACCGAGTTTGACGAGGTTAAGTTGCGTGATTTGGCTGATTCGATTCGCATGTACGGTGTCATGCAACCTTTAGTTGTGACTCGTCATGAGAAGACAAAGGAAGACGGAGGATTAGCCGTTGAATATGAATTGATATCCGGTGAGCGCCGATTGCGTGCCTCTAAGTTGGCGGGACTAGATCAAGTACCAGTAATTATTCGTTCAAATGAACAAACTGATCAAGAGAAGTTAGAGCTGGCAATTATTGAAAACCTTCAGCGTGAGGATTTAAATCCCGTCGATCGTGCCAGAGCTTTTGAAAGATTGGCGAATGAGTTTAAATTTAAGCATAGTGAAATTGGTGCTAAGGTTGGCAAAAGTCGTGTGTATGTCTCAAATACTCTACGTATTTTGTCTTTGCCAACGGAGATGCTCACCGCGCTTTCCGAAGGTAAAATTTCCGAGGGTCATTCGCGTCCTCTGCTTATGCTTATCGACAGACCCGAGGAGCAAATGACATTATTTAAGGAAATTGTCTTCAAAAAAACCACTGTTCGTGAAGCTGAACAAATTGCCAGAAAAATTGCTCTGGATCGTGTGCGTAACCACGATTCGAATGTTGAACCCGAGTTGTTGGCTATTGAAGCTAAGCTTAAGGAATCCTTAGGAACAAGAGTTCGTATTGAAAGAAGGGAAGTTGGTGGTAAAATTACAATCGACTTTTTTTCTGATGCTGATCTTAATGCTATCGTTGATATAGTTAATAGTAGAAAGCGGGAAGTTAATAATTTACCAACTGCTACAAGCATCTTGACTGTGGATTTACCGATCACTAGTACTGAAGTCACAGTCCCTCCCGAACCTGAGGGACCGATAGATGACCGCTCCAAAGAGGAAAAGAATGCCGATGAGAATGAAGAAGATTTGTATTCTCTGAAAAATTTTAGTATTTAACACTAATTATGTTGGGAGGGCTCCAAGTATTTGTGTTCTGTTCCTAGTGCGGTTCTAATTTGTTTTTTTGCTAATGCTGTTTTTGCAAGATCGTACCATTTTTGAGTAGGGTGGCTGTTTGGTCTCGAAATAATTTCAACAATATCGCCATTTTCCAGTTCAGTATCAATGGAAGTAAGTTTTCCATTGATTTTTGATCCTGATAATTTGTTGCCAAGTTCAGAGTGAACAGAATATGCGAAATCAATCGAGTTTGCGCCTTTAGGCAAGTCAATTACGTCACCTTTCGGTGTAAAGACAAATACACGATCACCAAAAAAATCAGCTTTTAGTTCATCGACTAAACTTTGATTTCCTTTCGCCTCCTTGTTGTACTCACCAAGTTCTCTGATCCATGTTGGAACCACTTTGTCGGTGGGATCCTCGATATTTTTTACATCTTTATTGCGTAAAACAAACGAAGGGAAGAATTTTTTAACCCATAAAATTTTAGAAAAATTGACTTTAGAGCTGTTAGACTTCTCTTTATATTCAAAATGCATGCCGTATTCTGTTTTTTTATGCATTTCCTCTGTTCTAATTTGCATCTCGATAATACTTCCATCACCTGTAAAAATTGTGGTATGAACACCTCTATAGTTATCAGGTTTGGGGAAAGCTATATAATCTTTAATTCTTCCTGGAAGCGGACGCCACACACTATGTATTACTCCTAATACTCGATAACAATCCGAAATGGTAGGAACAACAATTCTTAGAGCAGAAATATCGTATATTTTATCTATATCCCAATTTTTTCTGATAAGTTTTCTGCGTAGACTAAATAATCCCTTAAAGCGGTAACCCGTTTGAATTTCAATGATCCCTTCTCTTGCTAGTTCTCGCTTAACTGTTTTGTGGAATTTTTCAAGATGGTGACTTGTTTCAATGTGTTTCACCTTAAGAAGTGATTTGACGCGTATATAATCCTCAGGAAATACAAAAGGAAATGCTAAATCTTCAAGTTCACGATTTATTTTTCTAATACCAAGTCGGTAGGCAAGGGGCGCAAAAATTTCTAGTGTTTCTAGGGCAATACGGTTGCGCTTTTCAACTGGCAGTGAGCCAATAGTCTGCATGTTTTGAAGACGATCAGACAGCTTTATTATTAGGACTCGAACATCCTTAGACATTGCAACGAAAAGTTTTCTAAGATTTTCTGTGTAGCGTTCCGCACCGCTGTAGTGTAATTTTCCGAGCTTGGTAACGCCTTCTACTAGAAATCTAACCTCCGAACCAAATTCCTTTTCGATAACTTCTGGGCTAATATTTACATCTTCAATGGAATCGTGAAGTAAGCCGGCGGATATTGTAATTGCTCCCATACCAAGTTCCGCTAAAGTCTTGGCAGTTTCAAAAATGTGAATAAAATATGGTTCTCCTGTTGAACGCCATTGGTTTCTATGGGCCTCTTCGGCGAAACTATACGCCTTTGATATTAAGGCTATATCTTCTACAGAGGGCGACTTAATCTGAATAATCAGATCGTGTACGGTCGGCATTCATTTATGCTACTCCAATGTTAAGTGTGGTGCAAATGTTACAAATATAGTCCCTCAGCAGAGCCCTGAAATAGAAAAGTAGTAGTACAGCCGCTTTTTTGTTGATTTTTGCTTAAACGTGCGGTAGGATCTCGAAGGATAAATAATTATGAAAACTACTGATACTGCGGATTTGATGAGGGAGTTGCTCGTCGACGGTAAGTGGAGAAGTGACGCACTGACTATAATCATACTTTGTATGGAAAAGAGCGCACCATGGCTCAAAGGCGAGGCGAATGTAGGGGGCGTTGCTTGGAGTCCGCCCCGTCCATTGCTCAAAGGCGAGGCGAAGGTAAAAAACGTTGCTTGGAGTCCGTCCAAACCATGGATTGACGATTTGAGAGAGGCGAAATATTTCGAGCTCCTCCGGCTCGGATGTCGTTGCGTAAGAGAGTCAGGTAATTACTCCGGTGTTGTCACGTTTGGAATCAACATTAATTTCGATATCGGTGCGCTTCGGGGTAAAGAGCGTGATAGGCTGATTTATGAACTTCGGACGCTGGATTTCATGGGGCTTTTTAATCAGCCTTATCGAATGTATTGGCTTATGGGCTTAGCATCAATATATCTGTATAATTTACCCCATCCAGTAAATTTGATTGAGAATGTTTAATAGCAGATTACTGCTATTTTTTTTAATTAAAAAAACACGCAAAGAGTTTGCGTATGCCTTGTAAGCTGTTGTGTTGGTTACCGCTTGCGCACGCGACGCAGGTCGCGTGCTTCCATATTTACTTTACTAGTTTATGAGGGTTATGCATTACACATGCCTTGTCTGAGCACCGTTCCTGGTATTGTCTTCGGTCACGAGTTTTCTGCTCGCCGTCGCTCACAGAAACTCTCGACCCCGACTCGCGGTTTCTCGTGCTCGAGAAACATCGCTCCGTCTCACAAAAACTATTTGCGCACGCGACGCAGGTCGCGTGCTTCCATATTTACTTTACTAGTTTATGAGGGTTGTGGTTAGGACATAATTTATCCGAGCATCTTTCGGGGATGGTTTTTGTGCCTTCCATCATAAGTGCACTGCATGTGGGGCAAAGACGTCCGGTCGGTTTAGCTTTGATAGCGTTTTTACATTTAGGATAATTCGAGCAGCTGTAAAAAAGTCCAAAACGACCACGACGTTCGGTCATCATACCGTCCTTGCAGATTGGGCACGTAACGCCTGTGGAGTTCTTCTTTTCAAGTTCCGCATCTTTTTTGATGAATTTACATTTAGGATAATTATTACAGGCGATAAAACGTCCGAATTTTCCATCACGTTCTATTAGTTTACCTGTTTTGCAATCAGGGCAGAGTTCTCCTGTCTCCTTGGGACCCTCTAATTCTTTGCCATCAATTGCTCTAGCGCCAAGACAATCAGGAAATTTAGCACAACTTAAGAATCGTCCTGATTTGCCAAGTTTAATATTCATTAGCGCTCCGCAAGTCGGACAAGGAAATTCAATAGGTCCATCACCAAGGTTTGTTGCCTTGGCCATTTTCTCCTTCGACTTAACTTCCTTTTGAAAAGGTTTATAAAAATCACTTAATGTTTTCGCATATTCGCGTGTACCTAATGCAATATCATCCAATTCATCTTCCATTTCCGCAGTGAAGGTGTCGCTGATGTAATTGGCAAAATTCTCTTCAAGGAAACCTGAAACAACTTCACCTGTATCCGTAGGTTTAAGTGCTTTACTTTCCTTTGTGACATATCCACGGTCCTCGATCGTCTTTATGATTGAAGCGTAAGTTGAAGGTCTGCCAATTCCACGCTTTTCAAGTTCCTTAACCAATCCAGCCTCGCTGTAACGAGGAGGTGGTTCGGTTGCTTTTTCTTCTGTATTTAATTCAATTAATTTTAACTTTTCACCTTGTAAAACTTTTGGAAGCTCAACATCTTCTCCCCGAGCATCAGGATCGGCAAGTAACCATCCTGGTGATATGACTCTTGTTCCGTTTATAGCGAAATTTGGAATTTCCCCAGATCCTACCTGAACTGTAATTTTACTCCTAAGAATTCTTGCATCTACCATTTGGCTCGCAATAGTTCTGGCCCAGATAAGTTGGTAAAGTTTTTTTGCATCATCAGTAGCGCCGGAATATTCTTTTGAAAAATCTGTTGGTCTGATTGCTTCATGTGCTTCCTGAGCATTTTTACTTTTCTTGGTATAACTTCTTGTTTCCGAAAGACCCTTTCCGAATTTTTTATCAATAACACTTGTCATTTGCGAAATAGCCACAGTTGAAAGATTGGTACTGTCGGTACGCATATATGTGATAAGTCCAGCTTCGTACAATTTTTGAGCAATACCCATGGTTCTCGATGGGGCATAACCTAGTCTAGAACTTGCAGCTTGTTGTAAAGTAGAGGTGATGAAGGGAGCTTTTGGACTGCGCTTGGCCTCTGTTTCTGAAATATCATTTACTATCCAGTCGTCTCTTTTTCCAACCAACATAATTTGATCAACAAGTTTTTTGTCTCGAGGTTCTTCAACACAGACTAATTTGAATTGCCCACCGCTTTTACTTAAGACGTCGGCAGAAATAACCCAAAATGTCACTGGTATAAAGGCTCGAATTTCACGCTCTCGCTCTACTAGTATGCGAAGGGCGGGGGATTGTACTCTTCCAGCAGAAAGTCCGTAGCGGACCTTTTTCCAAATTATGCCAGAAAGGTCATAACCGACTAGGCGATCGAGTACTCGTCGTGCCTCTTGGGCTCTGCGAAGGTTTTGATCAATTGGTCGTGGATGTTCTATGGCTTCTTTGACTGCATCTTTAGTAATTTCGTGAAAAACCACACGCTTGGGGTGTTTAAGTTTGGCAGTTTCAGCAATGTGCCATGCAATGGCCTCACCTTCTCGGTCGGGGTCAGTTGCGAGTAATATTTCGTCAGCCTTTTCAGCTAATGCTTTAATTTCGGCAACCACTTTTTCTTTTCCTTTGGAAATTTCGTAATGAGGAATAAAACCGCCCTCGATGTCGATGGCTTTTTTATTTGATTTTGGTAAATCTCTGATGTGACCAACAGAAGCCTTGACGGTGTATTTTCCATCAAGATATTTAGAAATTGTTTTCGCTTTTGCAGGTGATTCGACGATTAATAATTTCATAATTGCTGTTAAGTATTACACGAGGTTCTTAAAATGTGCAAATAAAATAAAGATAAATCGTTCTTTTCACGACAGAAAAGTAATATATGAAATGCCTATTTTGTAATTAACTTAAACGGATTTCCCCCATGCTTTCTTTAATCAAACCTTTAATTTCCATCATGCCTAAGATCGTATTTGCCTCGCTAGTCGAAATGCCGAG
The DNA here is from genome assembly GCA_009695005.1 of Candidatus Tayloriibacteriota bacterium. Classification (GTDB taxonomy): domain Bacteria; phylum Patescibacteriota; class Minisyncoccia; order Phycocordibacterales; family SIBU01; genus SIBU01. The sequence continues at coordinate 12,273 of SIBU01000011.1, read as the reverse complement.
TTCCTGGATGAGTTCATCACGGGGCAAGGGGTTAGATAGGAGTGCAATAATTTTCTTCTCCTCAGGCGAGCAGTCGTCATAATTAACCGCAGTTTTCAAATTCAGTGTTCCATCAAAACCCAGTGCTGTCAGAAGTTCTGCGGAAGTTGTGATAGGTGTTGCGCCGAGTCGTATCAACATATGTGGGCCAGCGGAAGTACTCGAAAATATCGAGCCCGGGATTGTCAGGACATCTCTATTGTATTCCGTAGCGAATTTCGAAGTGATAAGAGTGCCAGATTTTAATTCTGCCTCTACTACGAGTACAGCATCGGATAGTCCCGCCATGATACGGTTGCGTTGTGGAAAGCTGTAAACGGTTGCTTTGAAATTTGGCTCAAATTCTGAAAGCAAACAGCCACCGGACGATACAATTTTTTCCGCGAGTTGTTTGTGACTGGCTGGATATAAAATTTTTGGGTCAAGTCCAGAGCCAGGAACTGCTATAGTTTTAAGTCCCACTAAAAGCGCCGCGCGATGGGCGATGGAGTCAATGCCAAGCGCCAATCCTGACACAATCACCACAGGATAGCCACGTAAGCCAGCGATAAGTTTTTCTGTCACATGCTTCCCGTACTCGGAGTACTTTCTCGAACCAACCACACAAAGATACTTGTGTTCTTCGGGCGGAAAATTTCCTTGAACGTACAACTTCTTTGGGCAGTCGGGAATTTCCAAAAGTCGCTTCGGGAAATTTTTGGTAATTATTGTACGGAGTGTAAAAATATTATTCGTTTGCATTTCACTAATATATTTTATAACATAAACCAAGTTTTTGCTTGTACAACTTCTGCAAAACCCAACCTAAATTATGGACAAACTATGGAAGTAATTGACTTTGAGGTATCTCTTCGTGTGCTTTTTGCGGAGAATCAGTTGGATGCAGCCAAGAGTTATTTTCAGACAGCCCTCTTGACGGAGTTGAAGAGAGTGGGAGGTGACTTTCTCAATCCCGAGGTCCAATCGTGCGCTGCCATTGGCTTTAAGGTTCTTGGTGAGAAACACGCTGATGAAGTCATTTTGGCTTGTTCCAAGCAGGTTTCCGATATGAGGTGGGCATAGAGGCAGTGCAATACACTGCTTTTTTTATTGCTAAAGATGCTATATAATCATAAGTATTAGTCTGTTTATTCATTTGCATATTCGCAGAAATTTGTAACTTGTATTGTATGTTAGATATAAAGTTTATCCGCGACAATAAAGAAATAGTTCAGGCCGGCGCGAAGAAAAAACACGTGTCAGTGGATATTGACGCACTTTTGAATTTGGATGACCGCCGACGTGAACTCATGGCCTCAAGCGAGAAGAAGCGTGCAGAGCAAAATTCTTTTAACGATAAAATTGTCAAAGAGGGTATTCGGGCTGAGCGTGATATTCTTGTTTCGCAAATGCGTGTTTTGAAGGAGGCTTTACAGAAAGAGGAGGATGAGCTTAAAACAGTAATAAAAGATTGGCAGGCTCTGATGCTCCAAGTTCCAAATGTTCCTGACATGTCTGTGCCAGAAGGTGACAGTGACGCTCAGAATGTAGAAATCAAGGTGTGGGGTGACAAGCCACAATTTGCTTTTGAGCCAAAGGATCACATTGAGATCATGACAGCGCTTAAAATGGCAGATTTTGAACGAGGATCAAAGGTTCATGGTTTTCGAGGATATTATTTGACCGGACCAGGGGCAGAGTTAACTTTTGCAATTTGGAATTATTGCATGGATTTTTATAGAAATAAAGGATTCATTCCTGTTATTCCACCAGTTATTGTTCGCAAAGCGAATCTTTACGGTACAGGTCATCTTCCTGGAGATGTCGAGGATTATTATATGACCCAAGATGGTGATGCACTTGCAGGTACTGCTGAAGTTCCGCTTATGGGTTTGCATGCTGAAGAAATTTTGGAGAAAAGTTCATTTCCGATTAAGTACTTAGGTTTTTCTCCTTGTTTCCGACGTGAAGCTGGAAGTCACAGTAAAGATGTTAAAGGTTTGATTCGAGTACATGAATTTTATAAATTTGAACAAGTAATTCTTTGCGAGTCATTGCATGAGACTTCCGCAAAGCTTCACGAAGAAATTGAACGAAACACCGAGGAGTTTATAGAATCACTTGGCATTCCATATCATGTAGTTGCTAATTGTGGAGCGGACCTGGGTCTTGGTCAGGTCAAGAAGTATGATATTGAGCTTTGGGTTCCAAGAGAGCAAAAGTATCGAGAAATTTCTTCAGCCTCGTATTTCCATGATTTTCAGTGTAGGCGATTTAATATTCGCTATAAGGATGAGCTAGGAAAGATGCGTTACGCGCACTCTCTTAATTGCACTGCTATTCCCACCCCTCGAATTTTAGTTTCGCTGGTTGAAAATAATCAGCAACAGGATGGTTCAGTTAAAATTCCTGAAGTACTTCAGAAATATTTCGGAAGAAGTGTAATTTTGAAGTAATTTAGTTTTAAGATAAATGTTGAGCCGTCCGCATAATTTAAGATCTACACGGCTTTTGCAGAGACGTCGAAAGTTATTTTTGTGGAAGATGGTAATATGCCTTCTAGCCTTGTTTGGTATTATTTACTTAATTTTTTGGTTAACAGATTTAAGTGTTATAAAAATTAATAGAACTGAAGTCACTGGCGCAAAGACGATTGCTTTTGAGGAAGTGGCAAGTACCACAGTAAAATTACTCGAGGGGAGATATTTTTTTATGGTACCGAGAGCCAATGTACTTTTCTATCCTAAGAAAAAAATTGTCGAGAGTATAACCAGTTCATATCCTCAAATAGAAAGTATTTCCATAAAACTAAAGGATTTGAATACAGTTCAAGTGACAATTAAGGAAAGAAGTGCTGACGCATTGTGGTGCACGAAAATTCAAGTTCAGTCAGAACATGATGGAAAGTCACTCGAAAATTGTTATAAGTTTGACAGTACCGGCCTTATTTATTTAACTCATAGTTTTGCCACTAGCACACCTTCAGGATTTATTAAATTCTTCGGAAAGCTTCCGGAAGGCAATCCTGTGGGAATGATTTATTCTTCGCCTGAGCGCATCAAAAAACTTCTCGATTTTTCAAAAAAAATATTCACTAAAGGCTTAGTAGTCACTTCTTTTGAAGAGAAGGAGGATGGAGAATTGGAAGTAATGTTGTTCGGAGGAACTCAGCGTTTATTGATTTCAGGTGAAAGTGATTTTTCTGTAGCGCTGGCTAACTTTCAAACGATTATTGAGGACCCTAGTTTTGGTGGTATTGATGGATTTTCTAAAATCGACTATGTAGACCTTCGTTACGGTAATAAGGTTATTTACAAGATTAAGAGTGCAAGTGTAGTTAAGTAATTAGATTTTGAAATATTTAATTTCAAGGCCTTTCGGTGTTTTTTTCGATTGCGTCAAATTTGACTTTTTTTGGCGATTTTTGTAACATTATCTTATGAATTCAACAGCTTATTTCTTTAGCTTTTACTTTAAGGGCACTCATTTGAGGGTCAGTTCCTGCGTTTGCTAAGGATTAAGAGACTAAAGAAAGTTTCTCCAAGCGAAAACAGAAACGGGCTCTCAAGTGAGAGCCCGTTTTTGTTACCCAATTTACACATGTAAAAAGGGAGGGACATAAACAATAGTACAAATTAGATAAAAATTATGCCAATAGAACTCAAACATCTAGGCGGTGTGAAGCGTCCTGTAGCCTTGAGGTTGTCTCAAAATCGGAAAAGGAATAAGAAGATTCCAAATGGTGCAAAGGTAGTACTTATGGATTCATTTAAAACTGGCTCCGGTCAAAGTTATCCCGAAGGAAGCCGTGGGGTGAAAGTCGGACAGTACCGCTACGGATGGATGGTCAAAATGGAAGATGGTGGGCATACCATTACAGTGCCTAGCCATATGTATCAACTAAAACTTAGCAAGAGCAAGAGCAAGAGTAAGGGTAAGTGAAATATGCTATCTATACCGATTTGAATTTATTCAAATCGGTTTTTTTATTTAGATTCTACAAAAACTTACAGAGTAAAAAGCAGAGAAGAAAATTTAACGCCAAAATATAAGAGAAAACTACTTTATCGATAGAATTTTTCTAAGTTCCGATTCATTAAACCCCACAACGATTTTTCCGTCGATGTCGATAACAGGTACGCCCATTTGACCTGACTTGGAAATTGCTTCCTTTCTTGCTGTCGGGTCTGTTGCAGCATTTTTGTCTGTAAAAGCAACTTTGTTAGCAGTAAAAAAATCTTTCGCCAGGTGGCAGAAATGACACGTTGGGGTGCTATAAATGATTACATTGGCCATGAGATAATAAATTAAAAAATAAGTTTAATTATTATACTCTCTACTCATTTGATGTCAAAATTATTATCGTTTGGTATACTTAAAACCATGAGTACAAACTATCTTGAGGGTGATTTTAGTTTTGGCAAAAAAAAATATCGACATATTTTTTTTGACATGGACCAAACACTGACTAGAAGTAGATCTGTTGTTGAACCAGATATGAAGCGGGCACTTCAGGATCTTTCTTCCTTCTCGGATGGAATCGTGGTCTCTGGTGCAAATGAAGAACAAATTTTTAAACAGATAACGGATGATTTAAAGGGAAAAATTTACATACTTTCGCAAAATGGTAATAGTGCGTTGGGGAAAGATGGAAAAGTTTTGTGGAGAAATGTGTTGTCTGATGCTCAAAAATCAGAAATATATTCTCACATTGACCACATTAAACGTGAATTTTCTAATTTGTATAAAGGTGCTGTAGACGCAGATCAGATACAGGATCGAGGTTGTCAGATTTCATTTAGTTTTCTTGGACATAACGCCAAACTTGAAAGTAAAGAGGCGTTTGATCCAAAAGGGGAACTACGACAAACTATTTTAAAGAAAATTCCATTCGTTTCAACCTCGCTTGAGGTAAAAATAGGAGGTACGACTTGTTTGGACTATTTTGAGCTTGGAAAAAACAAAGGTCATAATGTTTTGGCATTGATAAAAAATCTTGGATGGAATGCTGAAGATTCTCTTTATGTTGGCGATGCGCTTTTTCCAGGCGGAAATGACGAAAGTGTGGTAGGTGTATGTGATACATTTCAAGTTGCAAGTCTGGCAGAAACTTTGGTTTTGATTAGAAAAATTATATAAAAACAATATGGATTATTCAGCCGAAATTAAAAAGATTTTTAGAGGAGAAGTAAATTCGGATAAGGATGTGCTTCTTGCAGCAAGTCATGACGCAAGTTTGTTTGAAGTAAAACCAACTTTGGTAGTAACACCTAAGGATGTTGAAGATGTAAAATCTATTGTTAGATTTGTGTCAGAAAAACGAAACGCAGGTGAAAATATCTCACTTACCGCTAGAGCAGCAGGCACTGACATGAGCGGTGGCCCTTTGACCGAATCTATTGTTGTAAATTTTCTTCCATATTTCAATAATATTAAAAATGTTGGTGAGGATTCTGCTACGACTGAGCCTGGTGTGTATTATCGCGATTTCGAGAAAGAAACACTTAAACATAATCTATTGTTACCTACTTATCCTGCCTCGAGGGATCTTTGCACTATTGGGGGAATTGTTGCAAATAATTCCGGCGGAGAAAAAACATTGACTTATGGTAAGACCGAAGATTACGTTCGTAATATAAAAATGGTGCTTTCCGATGGTAATGAATATGATTTCCATTCACTTACAATGACAGAACTTGAAGAAGTGAATAAGAGACAGGATATGTTCGGGGAAATTCATCGTAAAATGTTTGATCTGATATCATCAAATTATGACGAAATTAAACTTGCTAAACCGAATGTCTCTAAAAATTCTGCCGGTTATTATCTTTGGAATGTCTATGATAAGGAAAAGGGAACATTCAATCTAAACAAGTTAATTGTCGGTTCTCAAGGAACGCTCGGTCTTATTACCGAGACAACATTGTGGTTGGTCAAGCCTAAAAAATACTCTTCGCTTCTTATCACTTTTCTTCCAACTTTAAAACCACTTGCAGAGGTCACCAATAAAATTCTATCTTTCAAACCGGAAAGTCTTGAATCCTTCGATGATCATACTTTCAAAGTAGCATTAAAACTTTTTCCAGATATTGTAAAAAAATTGAATGGTAATTTGATTAAATTGGCATTTCAATTTTTGCCAGAATTTTGGATGGCGATTTCGGGAGGAGTGCCAAAATTGATTTTAATTGCTGAGTTTACTGCTGATACTCAAGAAGAAGCGATTGCTCAAGCTAATGGAGCTTTGGCTTCACTTAAACCTTATAATTTGAGAACAAAAATCGCTAAGGATGAAGCTGAAACAAAGAAATATTGGACATTTAGACGTGAGAGTTTCAATATGTTGCGTAATCATTTTACCGATCTACGAACAGCACCCTTTATCGACGATTTTGTTGTTCGACACGATGATTTGCCAGAGTTTTTGCCAAAGCTAGAGGAAATTCTTTCTCATTACAAAATCACATATACCATTGCAGGTCATGTCGGAGATGGTAATTTTCACATTATTCCTCTTATGGATTTGAAGAACGACGATTCGGTAAAAATTATTAAAGAGCTTTCCGATAAAGTTTATAAACTCGTTATGGATTTTAAGGGTACGATAGACGGAGAGCACAATGATGGTCTAATTCGTAGTTCGTATCTTAAAATGATGTACGGTGAGAAAATTTGTAATCTTTTTGCGGAAACTAAAAAAATATTTGATCCATTAAACATTTTTAATCCTGGTAAAAAAGTGAATGCTAGTAGAGAGTATGCCTGGGAACATTTAAACAGAGCATAATACAAGGACGCGGGTAAAAAAATTATGAATCATCTTGCTTTAAGTATTATATTTACAGTACTGATATTTCCTGCTGTATTTTTCGTACTAATTCCAATGATGCCCGCGTTTTTTTATATGTTTGTGATGACGATGCTTTATGGTTTGATTGAAAATTTTAAATATCTAACAGGCTCTGAACTAGCAGTACTTGCAGTAATTTTTTGTTTATCAGTAGTGGTTGATTACACTGCAGGTATTATTGGCGCAAAGTACGGAGGTGCTTCAAAAAAATCTATCCTTTATGGCATTTTTGGTGTAATAGTGGGTAGCATTCTTTTTCCACCGTTTGGTGGCTTGCCAGGTTTATTTATTGCAGTTTTTGTGTGTGAATTGTTTTTAAACAAGACACGTTCTCAGGCATTTAAAGCAGCTAAGGGTTCACTTTTGGGAGTCTTTACCGGAATAGCACTAAATTTTGTTCTAGCATTAACTTTCTTCTCACTTTTTGTATTTTTTATTTTGTAAAATATGAAAATCACCACGTTGTGCTTTTTAGTTAGAGGTGGCAAGGTTCTATTGGCAAGAAAAAACGTTGTTTTGGTGTAGGGAAACTAATTTGACCTCCTCGGATTTTAAGTGGAGAGATCTTGGAAGCTGAATTTATTACTGATTTGAAATGCGACACAATCGTGTCTAGTTCTATAAAGGAAGAAAAATTAGTGTTTAGTGTGAATCATTGGTTTGATCGGAACGGCCTTTATGATTTCAAGAATTTCTTCATCATTGTCAGAAATTAAATATAAATCCAAGTCGCTCTCCTCGATTGCTTTGTGTTTACTGAGCATATTCTTCTTAATAAAAACATTAAGGTCATCCCAGTAATCAGCACCAACTAAAATTATAGGAATTTTGCGAATTTTTCTAGTTTGGACTAAAGTTAAAATTTCAAAGAGCTCATCTAGTGTACCAAACCCTCCTGGAAAAAATATATATGCTTCTGCAGCAAATGACATCGCAACCTTTCTGACGAAAAAATAATCGAACTGAAGAGATTTGGTTGTATAGGAATTAAGCATCTGTTCATGAGGCAGACGAATATTTAGTCCAAGTGATGCGTTTCCGGCTTCAAAAGCTCCGCGATTTGCTGCTTCCATAATCCCACCACCTCCTCCAGTTAGAACTGTGTAACCTAAATTTGAAACTTTTTTTGCTAATTCTCTGGCCTTTATGTAGTGTTCGTCATCCTCCTTAAAGCGAGCCGAACCAAAAAAGGTGACAGTTTTTTCATAATTGTTAATAAATTCGAAAGCATTGGTAAATTCCTTGTCAATCCGGTGAACTTTATTTTTTATTACTTTGTGGATGTCGGTCCTTGAGGCCTGCACTGGTAACTCCTCGATATGTGTTTCATTTTCATTCATAAATTTTGTTAATTTCGTTAATTGTATGGCATAAGAGTAATTTTGCAAAATCATTTGGTCTGGTATACTTCCTAAGTAATTAAGATTTTAAGAAAGTAAAATTATTCGCTAAGTAATTAAAGATGATAAATCAAATTTCTAGAAATGAGGCAATAGGTGTAGTGGTTACTTTGGTCGCTACTTTTGGACTATTATTTTTCGGAAATTATTTTTTTAAAAATGGAGATAATCCAAGCAAAGATGCTCAAAAGAAAGCTGTGGAAAGTCAAGTTATAGCTCCAACCGCGAAGGGCGCACTTAAGCTCGATGACACACTCGTTGGAGAGGGGGAACTGGTAAAATCTGGTGATACGGTTTCAATTCACTATGTAGGTACTCTTTCAAGTGGAACCAAATTCGACAGCTCATATGATCGAGGGGAGCCGATTACATTTAAGACTGGATCTGGCCAGTTAATTTCCGGCTTTGATCAGGGTGTAATCGGGATGAAGGCTGGAGGAAAGAGAAAAATCACAATTCCACCTGAGCTCGGCTATGGATCTCGAGAGACTGGTCCGATTCCACCAAATTCCACTTTAATTTTTGATGTAGAGCTCGTGAAAATCACTCCGTAATGTACGAGGAATTGCCTTGACGGAGAGTTGGTGTGGTGTAATTTTAACGGCCTCCCCTTAGCATTCCGAGGACTTGGTTTAGAGTTTTCTTTAAAAGCATTAGAATATGTAACACATTTTGCAAAGTCATAGTTTGTTTACGCATTCATTTTCAGACTTCAGACCTACCGAAAAAGACAATGATTATCTTGTGACATGGGATTCCTAGATAAAGTAAGAAACCCGTCCAGGTGTATTCTGGACGGGTTTCTGCTATTCTTGTTCGGATGAAGCCAATTGATTTTAAAATTGAGAAAAAAATCTCAAATGGGCGCCTTGGGCGAGTTGGTATTTTATCTACTCCACATGGAGAAATTTTAACTCCAGCTTTTGCGACAGTTGGAACTAAAGGAAGCGTCAAATCACTTACTCCAGAGCAGGTCAAGGGTCTGGGTGCGCAGGTGGTATTGGCAAACACTTATCATTTGTACTTACAACCTGGAGAAAAGGTTATGCGTGACTCAGGAGGTATAGGAAAATTTATGAATTGGTCTGGACCAACCATGACTGACTCTGGGGGTTTTCAGGCATTTTCTTTAGGTGCTGCGTTTGGGACAAAAATGAATAAACTTTCTGAAGTAAAACAGGAAGTTTCGCCAGCAGTTTCAAGGTCATTAAACACAATTGATGAGAGAGACGATATGATGAAAATGGCAAGGATTACCGAAGATGGTGTAGAGTTTAAATCGGTTCTTGATGGAAGTGTACATTTTTTCACGCCCGAGCGTTCAATGGAGATACAAAACGCAATTGGCGCAGATTTACTCTTTGCTTTTGATGAATGCACTTCACCAATTGCACCATTTGAATATCAAAAAGAGGCGATGAATAGGACGCACAAATGGGCAGCTCGGAGCTTAGGAAAGCACAACGAGTTACAAGTAGAAAGTGAAAAGTTGAAAGTAGGGAACAAACATCCACAGGCCTTATTTGGAATAGTACAAGGAGGGAGATTTCCGGATTTGAGAAAGGAGAGTGCAAAAATTATTGGAGCGATGGATTTCGATGGTTTTGGTATCGGAGGTTCCTTTGAAAAAAAGGATATGAACACCGCAGTTGGTTGGGTAAATTCTATTTTGCCGGAGGAAAAACCAAGACATTTGTTGGGTATTGGTGATCCGTTCGACCTGTGGGACGCGGTGGAGGAGGGTTGTGATTTGTTTGACTGTGTTGCTCCGACACGCATCGCTCGTCACGGAACATTGTATACCCCGAACGGGTTGCTCCATATTACAGGTTCATCGTATAGAAATGATTTTTCTCAGGTAGTGGAGGAGTGTGAATGCTATACCTGTACTAATTTCACAAAAGCCTATTTAGGTTACCTTTTTAGGGCGCGAGAATTTTTGGCATATACACTAGCCTCAATTCATAATTTGTATTTTATTATAAATCTCGTAAAAGGTATGCGTCAGGGAATTTTGGACGACAATTTTTCTGAAAAGAAGGACAATTTTTTTCTAAAGTATAAAAAATAGTTGCAATGTTTCAGGTCGAGTCGGAGGCCATCGCTTATTTTGCTCCTTTTTAGATAGTTCTCAAATAAACGAAAATAAAAGAAACAACAATATACGTACATGCTCCAAGGCAGTACGGTATGTACATTTTGACATTTGTTGCGTTATTTTATGGTGTATGTTATTTTATAAAAGCAATGAAACACACGTTTTCACAGCGAAATAGCTATTATACAACCCCTAATTCATTGAGGGTCGGTATTCGCATTTCTCCATACTTAATTTGTAAGATTTAAGAAAACAAGAAAGATACGAAAAACGGACTCTCAAGTGGGAGTCTTTTTCGTTTGCCATTTCTGAGGAAGTGGGTAGTCAGACGGAAACAAGTCGGTCGTTGAAAATTAAATATGGAAAAGATATGAATATCCTGATTGTCGGAAATAAAGGAAAGTACGGTCACTTTTTTACCCAATTTTTTTCTCGTCTCGAGTATCAGGTGCGGGGAATAGATAAGGATGATTTTTACAAAGAGGCCGCAGACTGGGCGGATATCGTTCTGTTTTCCGTCAGGCCGATAAAAGACTTACCGGCGGTTATGGAAAAGCTTCTGCCTCGGCGTCTCGAAGGACAACTTTGGATTGAAATTGCTTCGCGTAAAGACGGCGTAGCGACGCTGGTGCAGAAGCACCACATCAAAAATCTGCTATCGATCCATCCGATGCGGCGGCCTCCGACAGAGGGAGCGAATTTCCAGGGCAGTAACATCGTGGTGACGGGGAAATCGGTGGAGGTGGAGTGGACTTCCTGGGTAGCCGATTTTCTGAAGCAACTTGGTTGGGAAGTCACGTTCACGGATGTCGCGACTCATGAAAAATTAGTGGTGACCTACGGTCAAGCCGTGCCGCACGACCTCCTGTTGTTGCTTGTCGCGGTGTTGTGGAAGCGGGGGATCGACCTGTCAAAACTGCTCTCTGTTTCAAGTCCACTCTTCAAAATCCTGCTCTCGCTCTCGGCACGCATGCTTCAAGGAGATGCCGGATTGTATGCGGAGCTCCAGATGAACAACAGTCATGCCGTTGCCATGCTTTCCACTCTTGAAGCTCTTTCAAAGCGTTTGCGGGAGATGGTTGTGAAGGGCGATAGCACGGAGTTTGAGCGGGAATTTGAATTGGCGCGGGATTACATCGGCGAAACTCGTCTTAAAGAGTTTGCCGGGTTGTCCGAGAAGCTGGTTCAGGTTGTGTCCGGTCCAAGTTAAATATCCGCTCGAGAATTTTCTCGGGCGGTTTTTTTATTAAAATTCTGTTCATATTTGAACGGGCATAAAAAATGTACGAGGAATTGCCTTGACGTAGGGTTGGTGTGGTGTAATTTGTATGAAGCAATTTTTTCGCATTGCATAGCACTTCTTTTTTTGATTTTATGTACAATATTTCACATACTTATTCGCTCGCGTACGCCTCTTTTTTTGAGCGTGAGATTGACATTAGTGTAATTTATTTTTATATATAAACTTATCCACTTTTCTATGCAAATTTATCCAAATTTTGACCGCATACGTGATATAATTTTTATGAAGACCGGAGTTTAGTTTCCTGTTACTCAAAAGCATCAAAACTAAAGGGTTTTTCATTAATATTCACGTGGACTTTTCACGATTTTTTAGAATAAAAACGAGCTATTTCAGTGTCACTGTTGCTCATATGTTTTTAGGCTATTTAAGTGTGATTATTTTTATTTTTTTCTCACTTATTTCTCCGTTATCTATTTTTGCTGACACAAGTTCTACTGTCGCTACTTCCTCGGTCATGTCCTTCCAAGGCAACCTCAACAACTCCAGCGGAACCCCTCTCGGCTCCTCCTCCGGTACCAGCTACTACTTCAAATTCTCCATCTGGGACTCTGCCACAGTAGGAAGCGGTACTCGTCTCTGGCCGTCTACCACTCCAGGTACC
>SIBU01000001.1 GCA_009695005.1 Candidatus Tayloriibacteriota bacterium | reverse complement strand
ACTGTAGTCAGGGCGCAACTTGGAAGCCTCCTCGCTTGTGCGAACTGGCTCATGCTCAAAAGTCTCAAACCAAAAGCTATTTTGCTCCAAAAGGCCGGTGATTTGTTTTGTAACAGGATGATATTCTTTCATTGTCTTTGCGTTTGTCGGCTTGAACATGTTCATGGTTATCTCCACAGTAGCCTAGTGTCCTTCAAGAGAGCAACAAACTACTATGGAAATATATTTAAAGAACCTTATGTTTTCGCTCTTTTGAGCTCATCAGACGAGATACACATCTCGTTAAATATTTTTGAAATTCAGCGAGAGTTTTGAATTCTGTCCGCGCGGAGAAAGGGTCTGGGAGGGAAACTGCGCGTGCTTTTGGATTTCGTTCTGGCGAGGTGGGCTTAAAAAAGTAAAAATAATTCAGTATATTTTTATTTATTTTCTCTACTCCCCACTAAACCCTTAAGCGTAGTTGCTTTTTGCAAAATGGATTCGGCATTAGCCTTTATTTCTTCCGGTGTCTTACCTCCAAACATTAGCGTAAGTTCTTCTTGAAGTGAAGCGTTTTCGTCCAAGTTTTTATAAATTTCTTCGAATGACTTCCATCCCTCAAGTATACTTTTAGCAGTGGGTTCAAATTTCAACACACGAAGTCGTTCCTCCGCCTTTTTGGAGTACACTGCTCTTTTCTCTTGAGCTTCAGATAATGCTTTGTCAGATCTTTCTTGAGTCGAAATCTCCACAAGTTTGCGCTGAATTTCTGGGTTTGGTTTTTCCTGTGTTTTTAATACTTTTTTGACTCCTTCAACTTTTTCTTCCGTACTCAAATCACATTGATACGAGAGAATCTCTTCTTGCGTTACGGTACGAAGATCATCGCTGGTGAGATCAACCATTTCTCCATTTGGACTAATATCATATACAGGAAGTCCTAATTCTTTGCTCATACGGAATGCTTGTTTCATCGCCTCCATTCCAAGATATTTTTTCGCTGAAAAGCTTTTCATATCCAAGAATATACCAGACACCTTTGGATTTTCAACTACGACTTCGTTATAGAGTTCAACAGCTGAATGTGTGGTTCCACTACCGGACTCTCTTTTTATGGCTTTTTGTAGATTACCCGAAATATCTTCTTGGACGCTTGATTTTAATGTTCTGTCGTATTTTGAACGACGTACGAAAGGACTATCAGCATATGTTCCTGCGTCGCCACCATAGGCGCTCAAAACGGTTCCTTTTCCAATTATCAAACCAATAGGATACATAGTTTTGAAACCCTTTTCGACATCCTCCCCAGAAAGATTTATTGTTGAAACAGATAGCGTTGGTTCAATTCCCAAAACGATTCTCATCTTATCAATGCTAGTTATATTTTCTGTATCCAAAATTGAGTTATTTTCGGAAGTATTACCCATTAAACCCTCAATCGGTAGTGTATGCAGAAAGAGAACTTTTTTATCCTGCGAGATGTTAGCGATGTCACGTTCTTTTATTTTATCTTGCTCAAAAATATCATGAATTCCTTTTTGATCTTCGTAGAATTTGCGAATTTCTTCCTTGGCTTTTTTAAGTTCAGTCTCGTCAAGAACGATTTCCTCGCATTCACCAAGAAGATTTTTCTTTTCATCCAATTCTCTACGCAATCTCTCTAACTCTGTTTCTGCTTCTTGAAGCGCACCCTCAATCGGCACTTTCTTTTCTTTGCCCAGTAACCTGGCAATGCGGTATGCTATTCTACTTTTTTCCTTTTCCAAATTAACTCTATGACTTTCCATGTCGTTCAGTACCTTACCAATCTCCTGTTCAAGAATAGAAATTTCTGTTTCAAGTGTCGTTTTGGTTTCACTGCGTTTCAAGTTCTCTTCTTTGACAAGAATGTTTTTTTGATTAAATTCTCCCCGCACATCAAGGATTTTTTTAGCCAATTGGTCGCGCCAAAAACCAGAATAATGTTTTGTAAAATCTCGTAACTCTCGAGGACGAGGAGTTAAACTCCCAACCTCTGCTTTTGTCTGGGTTCCTAATTCTATTATTTGTTTTTTTATTGCACTAACTTTTTCAGCAAAACCACCTTGTTCATATATTTCTGTAGCTTTTTGTTTCGATAACCCAGAAGATACCGGCATACCTTCGATTCGCTTATCAGCACTTGCCATGATTACAGTCTTGCTACTTTCAATCTCGCCAGTTGCTTTTTCTAAATTTCCTTGAAACTCTGCTTCAGAATTTTCTTGAGCAAGAGTTTGCTCCTGATTTTTTTCAGGAGGGAGTACACCAATTTTTTCGGATCCCTTATTCATGTTTTCCAAGACTTTCTTTAAGTTCCCTAATTCTTTCTTTGTCCATCGCTTTTTGATACTCGCTAATAGTGACAAAAAGTTGTTTTTCAAGCTGAGTTAGCTCGCTCTTATACTTTGAGAGAATATTTTTCAGTTCAGTAGCTTTATTTTGTATTTCGTTTTTGTCCATATTTCTATTTTATCATTACGGCTCATTTCTTGCCATTTGAGCTGTCCAGCGTTTCCCAGCACTTTCCATTTTGGAAAGCTCTGGGCTTCGCACAGAGGCGCGTAGCGCGTGGGGAAACGATAGTCTTTCATTTTTTCTTGGAAATAAGTTCGTGCGAATGTTATATTGACACCATAGCAATTGGTGCTCCGCATAATGTGATGTGGACCCACGGGGAGATTCGACTCTTACAGAGTCAGCACCCCGATTGGCTCGCTCTGAAGCTCGGCTCAATCGGGCTTCGACTCCCCGGCGGAAGCGACCCTACGCTTCCTTAGGTCCACAGCGCATTAATTAGCCGCAGCAATATGAGCTGTGGACATAGACCCAAATACTTGGAACCAGTTACAGAGTTATGTTATGGAATGGCACGAGGCAGTAAAAGGCATCTCTGAAAGAAAGAATGACCTTGAATAAGAATCAGCTAATATGCACAAGTACGTTGAGGTGTATCGTGAGATACAACCCGAACTATATCAAAGGCAACTGTAGGATCTCCACGAAGGGTTGCATGAGTGCCTTCAATCTTCGGATTTGTAATTTCTAGTACAGCCTGAACAATAGCTCCGCACGAATCACCCATACTTCCCAATGTTGAATCGATTGTATTAACTATAACAGAATCACCACTATTTCGAGGATAAAGATATTTTAGGCCAAGAACTGTCGTATTGTTGAGTAGCGAGTAAACATTCTCATTCATGCTACCAATCGAAATACGAACCGATACAGTTTGAGAACTAGAGTTAGGTTGGACTATTGGCGATTTAGTAACAAAGTAGGGATTTTTCGAAATCAATTTCCAATCGGAAGGGTACACAACATCACCCGTCCTCGTTGATGAAAATTGATATGTTTGTGGGACAAAAGAGACATCACCATACTTATTTCTCCATGTATTCCAAAGTGTTTCAGTAACCGTAAAATCAGGAGCTCCGTGTTTATCAAGATAAGAAAACTTTTTTTGGTTAATATCATAATTTAATACAGCAAAAAGTGGGTTATAGTTATCTGCATAAGTAATGACAATGCGATTATTTCCTATAAATTGAATAATTTCTGGATAACCATAGAATGCTTGATTAGTAGGTGGAAAACCCGGAATAATTTCTGGAGCAATCTTTTTCCAATTTGTAACCAGATTATTCAAAATTTGTTGATTATTAGAGGGTGAGGAAGTCTGAATTATAGGTGTATTCTGCTGATTATTAACAGGGGGAGTTTGTGTATTTGTTTGCTGAATCTGATTTGATTGCACTGTTGTATTATCAACAACTGCAGGAACTTCAACCTTTTTGTTCCCATAAATATAGACACCCCCACCTATAACTAATAATGCAATAATCCCTATTAATAATGGCGCAATAAAGCCTTTTTGTGAATTTTTCATATGTCATATACTATACCACATTGTTTACAATTTAAGAAAAGCCAGCTCCATTCAGTAGAAACCCCGCACATCTGCCCATACCCTTAATCCAATACCCCCTCGATAAGTAATGCCACCATAGTTGAATATAAATCACACAAATACTACATTTTCTTCAAAAACATAGTTTATACTGTCCCCATATAGTATCTATTAAAAACATTAAAAAGTTGAACAGCTCCCCATACCCTAAAACTAGATATGTGAGATGTTGATAAATGCCATTGACGCTGAATGAGGGTGAGCTATACTTATATTAATCATCGTAGAGCACCAGCGCTCTACATATCACATCACAATATATTTTCGAAAGTCTTGTTCGAGAATATCTTAAAGCATCTTTTGATCATCTAAGGCACTGTCATCAGTGTTTTTTTGCTTTTTTCTCCACAAAAAGCCTCTAGGATAGTATATGACACCTTTCAGTCGTAAGGTGAACACAATCATATATACCCGTAATCCTTAACTAAATACAAAACATGAACCACATTGAACCAAGAACCCAAGCTAGTCGATGCTTCATTCCGAAAGACAGTCAAATCGTCCGAGGAATGCATCGAAAGTCTCAAAAGACTAGGAATATGTGAGGAAGAGCTCAAAAAGCTCACAGAAGTTGTCGATGCAATGATCGATAACAGATTAGACGCATTATTATTCACTTAAAAACAACAAAATGAAGAAAATAGACAAAGTTAAGCAAAATGACACAGATTACACATCAGCTCTCATCTACTGCCGAGTATCGTCAGACCGTCAGAAGAACGAAGGAAATGGCTTAGATAGCCAAGAACATCGTTGCAGAGAGTACGCACAACACAAGTATGATGTAGATGAAGTATTCAAGGATTCATTCACAGGAGGTGGAGACTTCATGAACCGCCCAGCTATGGCAGAACTGCTAGCATATGTAGACAGTCACCCATACAAAAACTATGTAGTCATTTTTGACGACCTCAAAAGGTTTGCCCGTGATAGAGAGTTCCACTTCAAGCTACGCACAGCCTTCAAAATCAGACGCTGTAAGCTTGAATGTTTGAACTACAACTTTGACGAGTCTCCCGAAGGTGTATTCGTAGAAACAATCTTTGCCGCTCAAGGACAGCTAGAAAAAGATCAGAATAAGCGACAAGTTGTGCAGAAGATGAAAGCTCGACTAGAGCGAGGATATTGGCCGTTCTACCCAATACGAGGCTATGAGAGCTTCGTAGACCCTGTACATGGCAAGATATTGAAGCCCAAGTATCCAGAAGCAGATGTCATCAAGGAAGCGTTAGAGGGATTTGCATCAGGCAGATTCCAAGAACAGATGGATGTATGCAGATTCCTCAAAGCTCATCATTTCTTCTCCAAGAATTCCACCTACAACCTCTCTACCACAAGGAGACTTCTTGAGCGTGTAGAATATGCGGGATTCATTGAATATACCAAATGGGAGGTAGCGAAGCGTATAGGTAAGCACGAAGCCCTAATATCCGAAGAATGCTACACCAAGATTCAATACAGATTGAGCGGTAAAGTTATGCTACACACCAGAAAGGACATAGACGCAGACTTTCCACTCCGAGGTTTCGTTATTTGTCATGGTTGTGGCAAAGAATTCACTTCAAGCTGGAGTAAAGGCAGACATGATATATATCCGTATTATCGTTGTAATCAAAAAGGTTGCCCCTTGAGAAATCAAAACATCCCCAGAGAAGAAATCGAGAATAATATGCGTCAGATATTCAGAAAAGTGACGCCAAAACAAGAATTGCTCGATTTCGTCAAAGCTCGCCTTGTCATGAAATGGAAACAAGCCCAGTCACGCATCAACGACAGCCGAAAGGAGGTAGATAACTCCGTTACATTCATTCAGAGTCGTATCAAGTCACTTATTAGCATGATTGATGAGAATAAGAGCCAAACAGTCGTTGAAGCGTATGAACGACAAATCGAAGAACTAGGACGCCAAGAGCTTCTAGAGAAAGAAAAGATAGCCCAACTATCAAACACCAGAATCAACTTTGAAACCGCTCTCACTAGTGTCACCGAAGTTATACAAAACCCTTGTGATTATTGGGAAAAGAGCGACCTCACTCGTAGAAGATTGTTATTGAAAATGGTCTTTGCCAAAAAATTGGCATATAGCAAAAGTAGCGGCTTTGAAACCGCTACTTTACAGCTACCTATAAAGGTTTTTGAGCAAAACAATAGCTCAAACTATCAGGGTGTGGACCCACGGGGAGTCGAACCCCGACCTCGTCCATGCCATGGACGCATTCTACCGCTGAACTATGGGCCCGTTATTTACTTTGACACACGCAATTATTACAAACAATACGCTGTAATGCAAAGCGTCTTATGCTATGATTTACCTCTTAGAAAGGTATTTGACATGACACTTCTTCTATCCTTTATTATCGGCACTGCGGCGTTTTCCACCTGGTTTATAAAGCTTGCCTTCGGAACACCCCTTGTTCCAACTTTCTGGCTTGTACTATCGGGACTTATCGCATCACTCATATTCGTTCTCGGGCTCTTGTATTTTTTGAGTTGGGCCCAGTACTGGAGAGAATGGCTGTTCCAAAAGGACGCGGGAGTCCAAAGGTAACAACCCCAAAACCAAGAGTCTCTTGGTTTTTTTTATTTCCTTTTTTGTCTCCGTGTCTTCCGAGCAGTTATAAAACTGTAGACATCGAGTAATCTCGATGTGACTTTAGTGATCGTGAGTAGCCCATATGCATTGTGCAAAAACCTTGTTCTGTTAAAATAAGCCTATGAAAAATGATTCTGAGAAAAAACTCTCCACCGAAAGCTACAAAGGTGTACGGGATTTTTATCCTGAAGATATGGCGATACAAAACTATATTTTTAGCGTGATGGGAAAAGTGGCAAAAAAATTCGGTTATCAGGAGTACGGAGCGTCAGTACTTGAACCATCAGAACTCTATCACGCAAAATCTGGTGAAGAAATCGTAAACGAGCAAACCTACACTTTTCTTGACCGAGGTGACAGAAGTGTAACCCTTCGACCTGAAATGACTCCGACAGTTGCTAGAATGGTAGCCAACAAACGCCGAGAGCTTATTTTCCCAGTTCGCTGGTACTCAATTCCAAATTTATTTCGATACGAAAAACCCCAGCGTGGACGACTACGTGAACACTGGCAACTTAACGTAGACATCTTCGGCGTAGAAAGTATTCAGGCTGAAGTGGAAATAATTTCCGTGGCAAGCGAGATAATGCGAGCTTACGGAGTCAAAGATTCTCAGTTTGAAATCAGAATCAACAACCGCAAAATTGTAAATTACATTCTTGAGACTCTTATGGGTCTTTCGACAGAAACTGCAGGAAAAGTCGCCAAGGCAATCGACCGAAAGGAAAAAGTCTCTCATGAAGTCTTCGGCAAAATGATCACTGATATTGTCGGCGAGAAAGACAATTTTCTTCTTACTCTACTTAGCTCAAAAAACCTTGAAGAGTTTGTAGAGCGTCTTCCTGAAGACGGAAAACTTCATGACGGCATCGTGGAAATAAAAACTCTGATACAGGCGCTCGAGAAGCTAGGGATCTCCAATGTAGTCTTCGATCAGACACTAATGCGCGGTTTTGATTACTACACAGGAATTGTATTTGAAGTATTCGACCTTAACCCTGACAACCGAAGATCGCTTTTCGGTGGTGGCCGTTATGATGACTTACTCCAGATATTCGGTGAGGAGAAAGTACCCACAGTCGGTTTTGGCATGGGTGATGTCACCATTCGAGACGTTTTAGAAACCTATGGGCTTATCCCCTCTCAGAAAAATTCCATTTGTCTTTGCATTTGCACGGTTGGTAACGAACATATTGATTACGCTCAAGAACTGGCTCAGAAACTTCGCGCCAAAGAGGTGTCAGTTATCGTAGATTACTCCGGCAAAAAAGTTGGTGACCAAATCAAAAGAGCAGACAAGCGCGGAATTCCTTTTATTGTTTGTGTTGGAGATGATGAAGTCAAAACAGGTGAATTTAAATTAAAAAATCTTAAAACTGGCGAGGAAAAAATTGTCACGGAGGAAAACTTGACCAGCCTGCTAAAAAATTGATAGTATTCTGAAAGTCCCAATATATTATGGAAATTGCTATAACTAACGAGGTCATTACCGGCATTGAGTTTACTTCTGTGGATGGAGAAATCCAATGGAGACCGACTTTCAACGGTAGGGTTGGAGTTTGGTCCAACACCGGTGTCCAAACAAATAACCCTATGGGTTTCCTTACTATAAAAAACGAGCTTCTAAGAGCTCACGGTCTGCCGGAGAATGACAATGCAACTGTAAGTTAAAAACCTGATTTCTACCTAAAGCCCCATGCCAAATGTTGGGGTTTTTATTTTATATAGATTATATATTTGGTTTCACTTTCTTATCTGATACAATATCGAAATGCGCAAAATTACTTTTGATATTGAGACCTCAAATTTATTTCAAGACGTAGGATCAAACGACCCAGCAAAACTTGCCCTTTCGGTTGTTTGCATTCACGATTCTGAAACCGATAAATACTCAAGTTACCTTGAAGAAGACCTAGGCAAACTTTGGCCAATTTTAGAAAAAACTGACATGCTCATCGGCTATAATTCCGACCACTTTGACATTCCCCTTTTAGATAAATATTACCCAGGTGACCTTACTAAAATAAAAAGTCTCGACCTACTGAAGGAAATCCGAGCCTCACTTGGGCGACGTATAAAACTAGACGACATCGCCGAGGCCACTTTAGGTAAAAATAAAACTGCACACGGCCTTGAAGCTGTTGTCTGGTGGCGGAATGGAGAAAAAGATAAAGTTGTTAAGTATTGCCTGGAAGACGTAAAAATTACCAAGGAATTATACGAATATGCCGTAAAAAACGGTCACGTAAAATACCGTGAGGGAACTTTTATTAAAGATATAAAACTTGATCCAACAAATTGGGAAACCTTGGTTCATTCTTCGATGACTCACACATTACCATTTTAAATTTGTAATAAGGATTAGTAATTGGCGTCATTACCGAACAGGCATTGCCGAAACCACCAAAAACAGGTGGGGGGGTGCGAGATTTGAAATTAAAAATATTCCCAAAGAAAGCACGTGGTCAAAGTTATACAACACACTGTATTCCTTATTACAACCATAAGGATTATAATGTTGTGATAAGGAATAACAGCAGTATAATTTAAACAAAATATGAACAAAAGATGGTGGCACAAATCAAAGACAAATACTGCACTTTTTTCTTTCACTACATCTGCCATAATTACCTTCGCGCTCTTTGGCAGTATCTATACTGGTGCTTACCTTATATGGAAAGAAGCGGTACCAATGACAAAAGTAGACAGACCGGTAAAATTAACAATACCCTCAATTGAGGTTGACGCTAACGTGCAAAGTGTTGGTCTTACACCAGATGGAGCAATTGGAATTCCTACAAACTTTACGGATGTAGCCTGGTACAACGACGGTCCTAAACCAGGAGAACTCGGTAACGCCATTATTGATGGCCACTTAGACAACGCGATTGATTCAGATGCAGTTTTTTCCAAGTTAGGTGATTTGAAAAAGGGAGATAGTATTTATGTTACTGACGATACTGGACAGAAAATTTATTTCCGTGTTACGAGCGCTGCCACATACGATACTGACAATTTTCCTAATGAGAAAATTTTTGGTCAGACTGGCAATACAGCGCAACTTACTTTAATTACTTGCGCTGGAGACTGGAATCCCTCTACCAAAAGTTACAATCAAATTCTAGTAGTTACTACCGAGCACTCTATTGACTAATTTGAAAAAATAAGCTAGTTTTGGGTTAGAAAAAACTGTTCCAAAACTAAAACCTCTGTCTTACCAAAACTTCCCATGAAGACTCATTCGACGAAAGTTCTCAAAACACTGTTTAGCATGACAAAAAACGTGCTAATAATGTCCTTTTTATTCCTTATTGCCGGCTGTTACAAAACAGGGGTAAATAACGGGGCTAATAGCACAGCTCTAAGTGATGGTTCTCCCGCTCCAGAGGATTCGATTCCCATCGGTAGATTCTTCCGTTGTGATGGTAGTCTGTGGGAAACTGAATTTAACCCAAAAACTCAAGTGTTAAAAACCAACCACTACGCCATCGTCCAAGAATTTCAGCGAACGAAAAATGACCAGGGTTGGGTCATACTTGGAGGCAAAAAACTCTGGAAAATTTCTACATCTATACCCGAGAGAAAAGATGCGATTTTTGAAACGAAGAGAGTCGGTACAAACCTAATCTTCATAAGAGTTGAGGAGATTCCTAAATTACCTTCTTCAAAACCAAAGCAAGCAAGAGTCCATGTGAGAGGGCGTTCCAATATTTTGGAGCGCTTTTTTTTAATTTACTATTTGTATGTTAAGATAGCCAAATCAAATTATTAATAAAATAAAGAGTATGGAGCACGAAAAACCACAACAGGCAAATAACATTCTAACTGTCCCGATGTCTATTATCTTTGCGGGTATCATTATAAGTGGAGCTATTTTCTTAACCAAAAGTGGTCCATCAACAGAAGTTTTCAAGCAACAACCAGCAGCTGTCGCGTCGGAAATTATTCGAGAAATCTCACCTCGCCCAATCGATACGGCAGATCATATGCTTGGAAATCCCAACGCAGATATAGTTTTACTTGAGTACTCCGATCTTGAGTGTCCTTTCTGCAAGTCATTTCACTCAACAATGAAGCAACTTATGGACAAATACGCTAAAAACGGCAAGATTGCCTGGGCTTACCGCCACTTTCCTCTAGACATTCACCCCAAATCACCGCACGAATCTGAAGCGGCAGAGTGTGCCGCGGAACTTGGAGGTAACGATAAATTCTGGTCCTACGTCGACAAGACTTTTGAAGTCTCACCTACAAACAACGGTCTTGATCCTCTTAAGCTACCTGAGATTGCAGAACAAATAGGACTTGATAAAAATGATTTTAAAAACTGTTTGGATAGTGGTAAATATGTCGCTAAGGTAAGGGCTGATTTTGATGACGGTGTAAAGGCTGGAGTAAATGGCACACCAAATACTGTCTTAGTTCTATCGAAACCTCTGACAGCCAACACTGAAAAGGAACTTAAAGCTATGAATCAAACAATTTTGTCTCAAATGGGTCCGAATGGACAAAATATTATTTGGATAGATCCTAGCAAAAGAAAAGTAGATATTGGAGGAGCCTTCCAATATCAAATGATGGCAAAAATCATTGACCTGATACTTTCAGGAAAATAAAAGATCAAAATCGTCTCGCATCTTGACACAAGATGCGAGACGATTTATTATCGTAATATTATTTATAATTAAAAAATATGTCAATTTTAATCATAGTCATATTGGTTGTTTTGTTTTTCTCCTCAATTAGAATTATTGAGCAAAATACTGTTGCTGTCATCGAAATGCTTGGCAAATATCGCCGAATCATGAGTGCAGGATTCAACGTCAAAATTCCGATTTTTGAACGTGTCGCACTCAATGTATCCTTACGCCAGCAAAATTTCACTGTCGAGGGAAAATACGCCTCCCAAGACAAGGTTATCGTAACTATCGCGACAAACCTTATATATATCGTAAGTAACGAAGGTGAAGGCATCAAACGATACACTTACGCACTTGAAAATCGTGGTCAATCAATTGCTGCTGCAGTTGAAAACTCTCTTCGAACCTATATTGCTAGAGAAACCCACGAGGGAATTTTGGAGAAAAAGGAGGAACTCGCCATTCACATCACGGCCGACCTAGAAAGGCAGTTCGATGAGTGGGGTATGATTATCAAAAGTTTTCAAATCACCAACATCACCTTCCCGACATCAATTACCGATGCAATGTCCGAAGTCGTCGCTTCTGCACAACTTCGAAAGGCTGCTGAAAATAAAGGTGAATCAGTAAAAATCCAGTCAATCAAAGAAGCCGAGGCGGAACGGGAACGCAAGCGACTGCAGGGGGAAGGTATCGCCCTTGAACGAAAAGCCATTGCCGAAGGCTTCAAACAATCGATTGAAATCCTAGGTCAAGCTACCGGCCAAAACGCCAAGGAAATTATGACCATGCTCACTCTCACACAATATCTCGACACCCTAAAGAGCATGGGTACTTCAGCCAACTCAAAAGTAATCTTCGTAGATTCAAATCTTGGGAAAACTTCGACAATGGTGCAGGAACTCTCAAGCGCGATAGAGACTTCGGTTTCGTGGAAAAAGTAAAAAGACGCCCTTGCGGTACGTCTTTTGAAAAGTAATCCAAACTATTGAAGCTCCCGAATCCGCTTCAATTTGCTCCAGCGCAGATCAGTAAGGAGTTCCTCGTTACCCGGTCTCACCCAAACATATTCCCCACTAGCCGCGTACACCTGCGCGAGAACAATATCGGCATCTGGACTTGCTGAAACAATCGAGTCAGCATTTTTGTTGAAGAACGAAACGTCTGAAATCCTTGAGCATTCGGCAACATTGACAGGTTTATCAAAGCCGGGATTTGTTGAGCCGATAATATCCGCCATTTCTGCGCCACCCTGCTTCCTTTTCCGAAGATACGCCAAGATTGCAAGAACGTCTTTTTCATTGATTTTCATAACAGCCTTTCTGCCGATCGAGTTGGTTTGTGTTGATGATTAAAATCTACCGAAATAAATGTTAGCATAATATTAAATTATTGTCAATAATGTGTACAGTACATTCAATATTGAAGCACGCCACTCATCACTTGTAATAGTGTCTCCCACCCGAGTCTCTTTCTAGGGCGGGTATTGAGAGCTAATTCGATCTTCGCAATCTCTTCGTCGGTAATGGTAGCGAAGTCGGTACCTTTGGGCAAATACCAACGTATGAGTCCGTTGGTATTTTCGTTTGTGCTCTGCTCCCATGAGGAGAAAGGGTGAGCATTAAAGCAATCAATGCCAAAGAAATTATGACCATGCTCACTCTCACGCAATACCTCGACACCCTAAAGAGCATGGGTACTTCAGCCAACTCAAAAGTAATCTTCGTAGATTCAAATCTTGGGAAAACTTCGACAATGGTGCAGGAACTCTCAAGCGCGATAGAGACTTCTAGTCATATGAAATAATTACCTTACCAAAACCTCCCTGTTCCGCGAAGCGGAACAGGGAGGTTTTCTTTAATCAACAGTACTGAAACAACTCGTTGTTCCTTCTACCAACGTGGATTAAATTCTGAACGATTAGGAGTTCTGCTGTAAAGGCGATTAAATAGCACATACAACTTTCGATGAGTTATGTCCGCCAGATTCCGCTCGGCTAGTCTAGGAGTTGACGTAACCTACACCAGTCGCAGTCCTTTATTTCGCAAGTTTTAGTCCAAAATTCCAAATTCATGATTTCACCGGCAACACGGGAGATAGTCTGTTTAAGTTCACAAACTTCCTCTGAGCTAATTTCAAACCGCTCCTTTTTGTAACGCATCTTTTCGTCCGATTCAGTAAAATCTAGTTCCCCACTTTGCATTTCATAACGCTTTGCTTCATCCAAACTAAGTAGTAATTTATAAAACACAAGCTGGCGTTTGTAATTGCCGTCCGCGTTCTTGGTCTTGCCATCGAGTTCGTTTCTCGATTTCGCCTTGCCAGTTTTGTAATCCACTACGTTAACCGAACGTTCGTTTTCCAAAATTTCAACCTTGTCGAGCTTTCCCTTCAATAAAATATCTTGAGTCTCATTCCCGATTGTCACCGGTAAATGCACCCCGCGAATCGCATATTCGGTGATAACCTCCCGTGGCCACATATTTTTGTAAGTATCGTAATAGCCCCCGAGCGATTTCAAACCTTTAAGTTGCAATTCTTTGTAGTCAGCCGAGCTCAAAGGCTTACGGCCCAAATTGTATTCAAATAACTCCAGGAATTCCTTGCGACTCATGTCCGCCTCCTCGCGATACTTGTTGAAAAATGACTGTAAAGTTTCATGGACAACCGTACCGTAGATTTGATGTTTAGTTTGTGATTGTGGCAATCGAATGAGATTAACGAAAAAATATTGCCACGGACAAGCAAGATAATTGTTGAGGTCTGTCACGGACATACCCCGCTCAAGAAACAAATTCTTCACGTACTCGCGATCGGCGATAGAAACTTTCGGCAATACTTTCTCAGTGAAATTAAATGCTGGCATAGCTGCATAGGCTTTTTCTACCGCACTGGCATCTGCAACCTCTTTCAAAACTGGTGTAATCTCCTCGATGAACTGACTCGGCAACTGTTCCCTGCCTTCGCGACCTTCAACTGCATAACTAATAGAAACCGTCTGCTTAGCGCGGGTCAACGCAACATAGAAAAGCCTGCGTTCATCCTCAATTTTTCCACCCCCATTATCATCGCCACCCAAGAGGCCTATATGGAAATACTTCCGGTCTTTCTTGTTGCCCCAATGGCCATCGAAACAACCCGCTATATATACATGTTCGAATTCAAGACCTTTGGATTTGTGCGCAGTCATTAGCCGTACACCTTTTGAAAAGTCGCCCCCTCCAGAGGATTTCAAAAGAAGACCGTGATCATCTAAAAGATTCAAGTATTCGACAAAATCCGACAGGAAATATTCCTTCACTCCGGTTCCAAGCTTTCTGATTTCACCGAAAAACACTTCAAGAATTCGAAGTCTTTCAAGCGACTGGTCGCTTTTAAGCGCGTCTGCCAAAAATCCCGACTCACGCACCACCGATTCAAACACTTCGGCAAAGGGTTTGTTTTGGCCGAGACTCGCCCACTGAACAAGCTTTTTGAAAAACTCCGGAGATTCTGCCTGCAAAACATCTTGAAGCGACTTCCGTTCGTCTTTAGCTTTCTGAAATATTTTAAACACTTCCAAAGTTTTCAGACCAAGAAAATCCACAAACAAAAGTTTACTGAGTGCTTCGTTGTCCGCTAGATTCGCCAGTCCTCGGAAAATCAAAATAAGCTTTCGGATGTGCGGATCTCGAAGCATATCTTGATCAGACAAAATCTTGCATGCTACACCGAGTCGCTCCAGAGTCGCCGCAATCGGAAACGCATCACGGTTGTCTCGATACAACACCACGATATCCTCCGGTTTCGTCCCACTAGCAATTTTATTTTTAATGTCAGTCGCAATGAAGAAGTGCTCCACATCCTCTGTATGGAATTCATGCACCCTGATAGCTGCGGACTTATATTTACTATTAGATTTAAGCTGGAGACGAGGAAACGCCTCGGGCGCTACATTTTTCTCTATCAAACTGTGCGACGCATCCAAAATCCCCTGCTGTGAACGATAGTTATCCTGTAGGTTGATCAACAAGGCTTTTGGGTACATCTTTTTGAAATACAAAAAATTCTCAAGTGACGCACCCTGAAACCGAAAAATAGCCTGTTTCTCGTCACCCACAATAAAAAGGTTTGGGTTTGGGTGAAAGTTCGAAAGTAATTCAAGAATGGCATTCTGCGCATTGTTCGCATCCTGATGTTCATCGGCCAAAATGTATTGATAATTTTCCTGCAAAATCAAAAGAAACTCCGGCTCAGCACGAAGCACCTTGATCACTTCAACTATCATATCCTCGTAATCGTACTGCTTTTTCTTGGCCAGCATCGCTTCGTACCCTTCAAAAATTTTCAAGAGTTCTTTGTTTTTCTCGATGTGTTCTTTTTCCTTGATATATTCACCTTTCATCTTGCCCTTATGTGCGCCTTTTTCGTGATACAAATCGGCAGTGGCGAGAAAAGTTTTTTCCTGCTGCTCAATGCTTTGTTTCAATTCTTCCGTGCCGTAACCTTCACGCTTCATCGACTTAATAGCATTAAGTGCAGGACGAACATAGTACAGTGGGTCTCCATATGGTTTCAAAAATTCAAGCTCTGTATCGGCAATTACCCGCCCCATAGTCTTAATTTGGTCAATGTCAGTCATGGCCGTCGAACCAATAATCCGGGGAAATCGCTCTGGATATTCCTTGATGTTAGCGTTGCAAAATCCGTGGAAGGTGGAAATGTTCACCTTGTAACCGACGCTCCCTACAATTTCCACCAATTTGCGTCGCATATTGTAGGCACCCGACTCGGTAAACGTCAATGCTAAAATACACTCAGCCGGTGTATCTGTCCGCTGTAAGATATTAGCAATGCGAAGAGTCAGTATTGAAGTCTTGCCCGTTCCGGGACCTGCAATCACCATCACCGGGCCGTCGATAGTATCGACAGCTAACTTTTGTTCCTTATTTAACTTTCCATGCAATTCCTTGAATTTTTCTGAACTTGGAACATTCATTTAACGATTATATCATGGTAGAAAATAAAAATTCGTGTATGATATTGGAGTTAAACGGGCTATCGGATAGTGGTAGTCTACATGCATGGGGTGCATGCGGCGACAGTTCGATTCTGTCTAGCCCGACAATCATTCTTATTTCATGATTCTTGAATCTAAAATCTTAAATCTATACTGTTACTCCCCGTACAATTCATTAAGTTTCTGTAAAGTCCTTTCTCCAAATTTTCCCGCCTCATCAGAAATATTATATTTCTTTTGAAACAAAGCTAATGATTTTTTTGTGCAAGCACCGTATGTCCCAGCCAGCGGACAACTGTGTTCATCGTACTCTTCAGGAGGAAAAACCCCCTCAAGCACCAGTGCAGCCTGAAGAGAAAGTATAGAGGGATTATTTTTCATTCCTCCCAACAAAACATCTTGGAAAGTATGTGGCAAAAGAGTCGTATTATATTTTCCCGAAAGATCAAAATTGTTTTTTCCAAAAAAATTGTTTATTCCTATATATGTTTGAGTGGCGAGATCATTGATAATCTTTCCTCGTATGGTTTGATCCAAAAACTGAGGCTCATAAATATAACCATACTCGACAAGAAGCGAAGCTGGATCAAGTGTGTTAAATGAACCTATAGCAATCAAATCTTGATCCTCCACCACTCCTTCACCCTCTTTGGGCATATTACTTTCAGGATAATAAGTTTGCAGTTGTTTCGAAACTTCATAGGCTATATCCTTACTTGAACGTGAATTTGAATATTGATGTTCTGGAACATAAATAGAGAAACCCGAATATGTGCCAGGGGAAGAAAGTTTCCTTCTAGGATAATCATTGAAATGAACGTGAATTACCAGGTCAATATTATTTTCGTTTGCCCACTTATTGATACCGTATAGCCTGACCACAACCGGTGACGGGGCGTTGTTGTGACTAACACCATCCAATTTAAGGGCAATTTTTCCAGAAATCTCTAAATCCTTCATTATTTTCTTCTTGGATTTTGCAAAATCCAAAATCTCCTTTTTTTCTTCTTCAAAATACTTTGCAAGCACAGGAAAATATCCATTATCATCACGCGAAAGAGTCACCTCAAATTTTCCATCCTGTAGAAGTAACCGCGCCAATTCTTTACCTAATGTAAGCGTCATCTCAGCTTCCTTTACACCTTTATATTGCGTCCCCCAATATTCATTGTCGTGACCAGGTACAACCAAAATACGTAGCTTACGTTCAACCGGTAAAGGTTTGTCCAAAACCTCTTTTAAAACCTCTGGCTTGGAACTTTCAATAAAAAATATGGAAGCAACATTGTTAATTGATTCAGCTCCGTAGGCAAAAATATTCTTCGAAAAAATTGGAACAGCAACAAAAAAACATGCCACAAGTCCAATTAAAGTTAAAATTAAAATAGTTACCAACCTGTTCATAGCAAGCATTATATAACAAACCGCCTTGATGTGCTTCTCACATCAAGGCGGTTTGTTATATTTATTTTCCAAAAAACTAACCCCTTTCTCTAGTAACTTTCCAATCTCTTCGACTTATCGTGCTGTCTTATCTTTTCATGAGCCTTGGCTTCAATCTGGCGAATACGCTCTCGAGTCACACCGAACTTCTGACCGACTTCCTCCAGAGTATGAGTAACTCCATCATTGAGGCCATGTCTCATTTCAAGAATTCGTCTCTCTTTTTCAGAAAGGTCATTCAAAATCTCTTTGACTTGATCAGAAAGAATACGTCTTGAAGATTCGTGGTCAGGCGAAAGAATCTTGTCATCGGCCAGAAAATCTCCGAGCGTCGACTTACCATCATCTCCCTCATCCCCCACTGGCGACTCCAACGAAACAGTATCCTGATCAATTTTTTCAATATTATAAACTTTCTCGACATCCAATCCCATTTCAACTGCTATTTCTTCAGGCAAGGGATCACGTCCTAAATCCTGAGAAAGTCTTCGTACCACCTGTTTATACTTGGCAATTGTTTCAACCATATGTACCGGTACACGAATTGTACGGGATTGGTCTGCAAGGGCGCGAGTGATTGCCTGTCTAATCCACCAAGTGGCGTATGTAGAGAATTTATACCCCTTGGTCCAATCAAACTTATCAACCGCCTTAAACAATCCCAAATTTCCTTCTTGAATCAAATCAAGAAGTGTAAGATCAGGTGAACGACCGACGTATTTTTTAGCAATCGAAACAACCAAACGAAGGTTCGCTCGAGCCAGAAGGTTTTTAGCTTCCATATCTCCAGCTTGAATGCGCTTAGCCAAATCCTTTTCAGCTTGTGCGAGAATCAGTGGATACTGTCCAATCTCCTTTAAATACATCTGAATCGAATCGTAAGACGACTCACCACTTCGTCCCATATAAACATTTTTCTTTACCGGTTCATCACCCATATCGAGCATTCCACCGCTTTCCAAGATATCAATTCCACCTTCGTGAAGTTTCGCATAAAGTTGATCCAAGAAAAAAATATCATCCTCAACGTGCGGGAATTCCTTCAAAATTTCATCATGTGTCACAAAACCCCTCTCCTTACCCTTAGCAAAAAGCTTATTTGCTTTAGCTTGCATTTCCTTCTCCTTTTTGGACAAAGTCACCTTAACCTTGGCATGCTTCTTGACAGGTTTAGCCTTTGCCAAAACTTTCTTTTGTTTAACTACCTTTATTTTCTTTTGAACCTTCTTCTTTTTAGAAAGATTTTTTTTTGTTTTTTTCATGAAAATTGTCGCTACACTCTACTACTAAATGCCTTATTTATCAAGCCCCCAAGACAGTATTGTACAAATCGCAACTTTAGGGTGTCGCCGCGTGCCGACGAGCCCGAAGGGCTGTAATTTTAGCCGAAAGTTCGTGACAAGTCTTTAAAGCTCCTGTAATTTCATCTTGATTTTTCGCTTGCTCCGCTTTATAGAGATTACTCATAGCCTCGGAAAGTTCCAAGGCTAAAGTTTCCTCCTCAAGATTTAACATAAGCTCGTCAGTCTCCCTTTTAAGATTAGAAGTTTTATCGTAAGAAAGTTCCGCCTCAAAAATCAAATCATTTTTATTTGGCAGAGTGGCCGCCAACAATTCTTCCAATCTTTTTTCACCCAAAATGGATTTCAAACTTCCACGAAACTCTACAGACAAGTTTAATGAAGAATCCATACTTTCTTGCCAATAAATAATACCTATAATTTTTTTCTCAATAGCACTTTTACGTCCGGTTTTTATCGGTTCAGGGCGTTTAAAATCATCTGAAACCGGAACGAAAGTCGACATGGAAATTTTCTTCAACTCAGACCAAAGCGCCTCTTCCTTTATACCGGCAGCCTTTGAAATTTTCACAATAAAATGCGACTGATCAATGGCACTCTTTAAAACTGCGATGTACGGCAAAATTTGCAACTCAACCTCTTTCCCCAATTTTCTTGATTCCAAATTTTTCTCAAGTAATGTCTCAAGTGTAAAATCAATAACATGTTTGGAATTTTTGATAATATTTTTCCATTCCTCGGAATCGCGCAATATAATATCTGCAGGATCGTCACCTTTTGGCATCTTGGCCACCTTCACATCCATACCTAGGGACAATGCGATTTTAGCGTTACGACCGGATGCTTTAAAACCGGCCTCATCGGAATCGAATGCCAAAATAATATTATTCGAAAGTCTTTGAACTAATCCTAGGTTTGTAACCGAACCATCAACCATAGTATCGTTTGAAAGTGCCGTTCCGGAAACTGCCACGGTATTCGTAAAGCCAGCCTGGTGCGACATAACCAAGTCCATCTGCCCTTCCACCATAATCGAATAGTCCCTCTTTCTAACGTCAAGTTTGGCCTTATTTAGGCCATATAATACGCGTGATTTATTAAAGAGAATTGTTTCCGGACTATTAACGTACTTCCCCATCTTACCGTCATCTAGTCTGGGTAAAATTCTTCCTGAAAATCCAATCACCCTGTCTGAACTGTCGAAAATCGGAAACATAATTCTGCCACGAAACATATCGTAAAAGCCGGAACTAGTTTCAGATTTTCTAACCAAACCCGCTCCTTGCATTTCTTCCGCACTAAATCTTTGTTTAATTAATTCCTCATATAGACTCCTCCAGGAATCCGGAGCAAAACCCAATCTCCAATTTTTTATCGATTCATTTTTTACACCACGCTTCAAAAGATAAGCCTTTGATTCCTCGTCAACTTCCAATTTTTTCTCAAAAAAATCAGTAGCCGCCTCAAGCACCAAATACAACCTTTCCTTTTCATTCCTAACTTTGGGATTTTCTCGTGTCAATTCTACCCCGGCCCTCTGTGCCAAAACTTTCAATGCTCCAACAAAATCCAATCCCTCAAATTGCTCAACAAAAGAAAAAATATCTCCTTTGGAACTACAACCGAAACAATAATAAGAACCACGAGCAGGCGAGACGAAAAAGCTGGGCGTCTTTTCGTTATGAAACGGGCAACGCGCTTTGTAATTTGAACCAGCTTTTTCGAGCTTTACATACGAGCCGAGGACCTCGGTAATGGAAAGCCTTTCTTTTATTTGTTCAACATTACCGGACATATTTATCCCTTTATCAACTCGTTAACTTTATCCTGAACTTCCAATAATTGCATATCTAACACCTTCCCAATAAACTGGCAATCCCGCTCCAACAAATCCAATGCGCGAATTTGGTCGGCCAAAACCACACATTTTCGTTCAAAGATTAAAATTTCCACCTCGAAAGAATAGCCTTTTATCGATTGGGTAATCGGGCAACAAATCGCCATATCGGTTTTTTTGTTGTAATCCCTTGAAGACAAAATCAAAGCGGGTCTTCGCCCCGCCTGTTCATGCCCCAAAGTCGGTCCAAAACTTAACCAAACCATATCACCTCTCTCGGGAATATAAGCGATTTTTACCATATCTCTTTTCCCACCAATACACCCCAATCAATAAGGGCGTGACGGTTTTTCTTCGTGATCTTTCGCACCATTTGCACGAGTTTCTCTTTCGGTTTGAAAACCGGCTTAATGGTAATCAAATCAGTTCCGTGAATAATCGAAACCGCGGAACCTTGCCGCAAACCGACGCTCTCCACCGCTTCTTTCGGCAACCGGACGGCGAGACTGTTTCCCCACTTTTGAACTTTAGTTGTCATAATAATTATTATATTTATGTATATACAAAAGTATATACATGGACCCCAACACTGTCAATACCAAGACAAAGTAAATTTCCTGTAAACATCGAGGCCTATCCTTGCTATACATTGAAAAAAGTCGACAATGTTTTTTACACTTGTGAAGAGTCCGTCCGCGTACTAAAGGGGTCAGCTGCCTTTAATTTATCTTCCCCGCTTTTAAATCAAAGGTACCTGACCCCTTTACCCTATATGTTATTGAATATCTGATACTTTTCGAAGATCCGATACTTGCTCTAAAAATACATCTTTTCTAAAACCATCAATACTAAACTTTATTAAATTCCCGTAATCCTTTACGGGCCAGCTACGAACAGGAGGGTCTCTGAATACAAACGAATTGTCATCGAGCCACACTATGCGCGGTCTATCAGTTGATATTAACGCCTTTCGCAATTTATTTTCCAGAATATTATAAACATAACATTCATAGAAATCGACATCTGGGCCACCGTTAGTTCTAACTTCGTGAATATAGGTCAGATTTTTGAAATTAGGAGAAACAGACAACCCCTGATACTCGGCATATGTCCCTTGAGGAGAAACCGCCAAATAAGCAGTTTTGTGGTAGTTATGTATCACAATTTGACTCGTATCTTCTCCTGTACTGTTAATCTGAAGCGCAACACTACCGGATGACGAAAAATAGGAAGGCATTGACGTCAAAAGAGGGTCTGTCGGTCCCAATTTTTTTACTCCCACGTCTTGCGTGTAGTAGTAATCCCCATTTTCTGTAGTTTGTTCAACCTTAGGAACGCAAACTGGACCTTCATCTCCGGAGTTGTAACCGTAGTTGAAAAGAACATTGTTTACGTTATCCTCTACCTTTCTGATTCTGACTGTGTCACAGCCGGTCTTAACCGTACTAAAAACCTCAACGGGATTTGTACCGTTCCCATTAGCTACCCATACAGTGTGTTGTGAAGACGAATCTTTTGTGTAAGCAATCCTCGTACCTAGAACACTACTAACCAGCACATCGGGATTTAGTTGTTTTGACAAATTAACCGAATTTGACTTGTCCGGAGTTACAGAAAAAATATCACCATCTTTTTCATAGAAGATATAGCTAATCTTAAGAACCGAAACATTTTTAGCTACTTGATTATCTGAGAGGCTGTTTTTAAGGTAAAAAACCCCACTCCCGATTACAAGAAGTAAAAAAAGTACGACCACCAACATCTTCTTCTCTTTATTTTTTGACATTTATCCTTTACTAAATCCTCTACCCTAAACCCTACCCCTGAGCTCTCTCAACTTCTCCTCAATCATAGTTGCCTTTGCTCCTCCGGCAAGTCCGGTACCGGCAGGAATCAAACGACCGATAATAACGTTTTCCATAAGACCGACAAGCTTGTCTTCGTTACCACGGATAGCGGCATTTATAAGTACACGAGTTGTATGTTGGAAGGAAGCGGCAGAAAGGAAACTCTTACGTGAAAGTGAAACTTCCGAAATTCCCATGACAAGATTTTCTACTTTTGCCTCCTCCAAACCACCCTCCTTTGCGGTTAAGTTTTCCAAAGTGAGTTGATGCAAATCAACAATATCACCGGCTGAAAGTGTTGTGCCTCCGGCATCCAAAACTTTTCGGCGACTAAACATCTGTCGAACAATCACCTCAATGTGCTTTCTGGAAACTGTTTCCCCTTGCAACTCGTAAGGTTTGGTAACTTCGGTAATAATATAATCCTCAGTTTTCTCACGGCCAGCATATTTGAAAAGTTCATCTATATCTGCGGAACCATCAGTGATAACATCTCCACGCTTTACAACATCTCCTGCCTTAACTAGAGGCATTCTGTTGTAACTTAATGAGTATTCAATTTCACTTTTCGCTTTTTTGGTTTTTGATTTCTCGGCGATATCAGGAATAAGAACAATGATTTTCTCCTTACCGGAGTCTTTTATTTCGGAAATTACACCATCAGCTCTGTTTACGATGGCAGGATTTTTTGGTGAACGCTTTTCAAAGAGTTCTTCAACGCGAGGCAAACCTTGTGTAATGTCTCCACCAACCGATGCGGTTCCTCCAGCGTGGAAAGTACGCATAGTAAGCTGAGTACCAGGTTCACCGATAGCTTGAGCAGCGACCGTACCTACAGCCTCTCCGATTCCGATCAATTCGTATTTACCAAGATCAACACCGTAACAAGCCACACAAACACCTGAAATAGCCTTGCATGTCAAAGGAGAACGAACCTTGGCCTCGAGGGCTCCGGCTTCTTGAATTTTTACCGCATCCATTTTGGAGATTAAATGACCCTTTTTGAAAATCACTTCTCCATCCTTACCCAATGCATCGGCAGCCAAATGTCGTCCTTTGATATTCTTAGCAATCGTTGGTTCACCACCAAGAGCTCCGACTCTCTTAACAATGATATGATCCTTGGTTCCACAATCATCCTCGGCAATCATCGTATCTTGAGCGGCCACGAACAATTTTCTAGTAAGGTAACCAGCCTTCGCGGTATTTAGAGCCGTGTCGGTCAAACCTTTACGTGAACCGTGAGTGGTAATGAAATATTCGATCGGCGTCAAACCCTCCTTCATAGAAGAAAGAATTGGAAATTCGATTGTCTCACCCGCGGTATTTTGAATAAGACCTTTCATACCTGCCATTTGTGTAATTTGTGAGAATGAACCTCTAGCTCCGGAGTACACCATGTCGTGAACCGAGCCGTTTGCCGGTAAGGTTGCAGGAATCAATTTTTCAATTTCACTTTTTGCTCCGTGCCAAATTTCAATATTTTTTCGCAACTTTTCATCCTTCGACAACAAACCTTCGTGGTATTGTGTCAAAACTTGGTCAGCTTTTTTCTTTGCAGCATCAATTACTTCATATTTCTTTTCAGGAATTTTAACATCATCAATTCCCCAAGTAACACCTGAGTATGTGGCATATTTGAATCCAAAAGCCTTAATCTTATCCATGATTGGAGGAATATTTCGGATACCATAGCGATTGATCAAATCATCAACCAAGGCCGCCATTTTCTTTCTTTCAATTTCTCCGTTGAAATAAGGGTAATCTGAAGGCAAAACACTGTTGAAAAGCAAACGGCCAACAGAAGTTTCAAACAAAACTCCAGTATATTCCTTGTACTTTAAATTTTCAGTGCT
The DNA here is from genome assembly GCA_009695005.1 of Candidatus Tayloriibacteriota bacterium. Classification (GTDB taxonomy): domain Bacteria; phylum Patescibacteriota; class Minisyncoccia; order Phycocordibacterales; family SIBU01; genus SIBU01. The sequence goes on along the minus strand of SIBU01000001.1, from coordinate 64,547 downwards.
CATCACTTTAATTTTTGCTCTAAAATCCACAGCATCAAAGTTGAAAGCAGTAATAGCGGCGTTCGGACTTGAAAATGCTTTTCCCTCCCCCTTTGATCCTGGAATAATTTTCGTCATCCAATAACAACCGAGTACAATGTCGAGCATTTTTGCAGAAACAATAGGATCACCGTTTCCAGGTTTTAGAATGTTTTTATCCGAAGCCATAATTTCCTTGGCCTCCAATTGAGCAGGTACCCCAAGTGGCAAGTGCACGGCCATCTGGTCTCCGTCGAAGTCGGCGTTAAATGCAGTACAAACCAATGGGTGAACCTGAATGGCATTTCCCTCAATTAAAACCGGTCTGAAAGCTTGAATACCCAAACGGTGCAAAGTTGGAGCACGGTTTAGAAGAACATATTTATCTTTTGTAAGGTCTTCAAGAATGGCCCAAACCTCTGGAATATCTTCATCAATAAGTCTGCCTGCTCCTCGAATGTTGTAAGCCAATTCACGTCGAAGCAACTCTCCGATTACAAACGGTCGAAAAAGTTCAAGCGCCATATGTTTTGGCAAACCACATTGATCAAGGTGAAGTTCTGGACCGACAACAATAACCGAACGAGCCGAATAGTCGACACGTTTACCGAGAAGGTTTTGACGGAAAAGTCCACGCTTACCTTTTAGGTTATCAGCGAGGGATTTTAACGGTCTACGTTGTGACTGATTCAAGGCACCCGATGGAGTATTACCGTGACGAATTGAATTATCAATCAGGGAGTCTACAGCTTCCTGCAAGATACGCTTTTCATTTCGTAAAATTACATCCGGAGCATTAATTTCCTTAAGCTTTTTAAGACGATTATTACGATTGATAACTCGTCGATACAAATCGTTAACATCGGATGTAGCATAACGACCACCATCCAATGGAACCATTGGTCGAAGTGCTGGTGGAATAACTGGAATCCTCGTCAAAAACATCCATTCAGGTCGAATATTTGAATTAATCATCGAGCGAACAAGCGACAAACGTTTGTTAACTTTTTCCTTTTCAAGAGAACTGGCTTTTTGAAAAGCTTCCTCGAGATTTACTTCAAATTTCTTTAGATCGATGTTTCGACACAAGTCATAAATCGCCTCAGCACCAATACCTGCCTCAAAGAGAGTACCATATTTCATGGAAAATGAGTGGAAGGCAACTTCATCTAAAACCATTCCCTCTTCAATGCCTTCGATTTCCTTCTTTGCGGCGACGAATTTTTCCTTTACAGCATCCTTGGATTTCTCGTCTTGAAGCGCTTTAACTCTTCCTTTATATTCAGAATCCAAATCACGAAGTATCTGAGCTTTCTCCTCAGGGAAAACCTTAGTAATTATATAACCGGCAAAGTAAATTACTTTTTCCAAATCACCAGTCGCCATTCCAAGAATTAAACCCAAACGTGAGGGCATACTTCGAAGAAACCAAATGTGAGAAACCGGTGTTGCCAATTCGATGTGTCCCATTCGCTCGCGTCGAACGATAGATCGAGTGATTTCCACTCCACACTTCTCACAGACGATTCCCTTATATCGAATACCTCGATATTTTCCACAGTAACATTCATAGTCTCGATCTGGTCCGAAAATTTTCTCGTCGAACAACCCGCTCTTTTCACTACGCTGAGTTCGGTAGTTAATAGTTTCCGGTTTTGTGATTTCGCCAAACGACCACTCTTTAATCCTGTCTGGAGATGCGATCTTTAAACTTATCGTGTCAAATGCGTTTATGTTATTTATTGTTTTTGATTTCATGTTTTTTGTTTTAACGTTTGACTGAAAGCTTAGCGATCTCCTGAATTCCTGTTTGGCGACCTTTTATTTTCACGATCATCTGTAAGCACCGGCATGTCTCCTTTAAGTTCAACATCCAAGGCGAGACCACGGAGGTTGTTTAAAAGAACATTAAATGATGCGGGAGCATTTGACTGAGTAATTTCCTCACCCTTAACGATGGCGTCGAAAGCAGCGGAACGTCCCAAGATGTCGTCGGATTTGATTGTTAGAATTTCACGAAGTGTATGTGCGGCACCGTGTCCAAGAAGAGCCCAGACTTCCATTTCTCCAAAACGTTGACCTCCACCTTGAGCTTTACCTCCAAGTGGCTGTTGAGTAATAAGAGAGTACGGTCCAATAGAACGCATGTGAATCTTGTCTTCAACCATGTGGTGAAGTTTCAAAATATACATAAAGCCGATTGAAATATCTTGATTGAAGGCATCACCGGTTCTTCCGTCATAAAGTTTTACCTTACCAGATTCAGAAATACCGGCCTTTACGAGTTCACCTTTGATTTCAGTTTCAGTAGCACCTGCAAATGGCGGCACAATAGCCTGATAACCCAAAACATTAGCGGCCAACCCCAAATGAAGTTCCAAAATTTGTCCGAGGTTCATACGGGAAGGAACACCAAGGGGAGTTAGAATCATGTCTACAGGTCGTCCGTCAGGCATATATGGCATATCCTCTTCAGGTAATATTTTTGAAATAACTCCCTTGTTTCCGTGTCGTCCGGCAAGCTTGTCTCCAACAGAAACGGTTCGAAGTTCCGCCACTTCGATATGAATTCTTTTTATAATTCCCGAATCCAACTTATCTCCCTTCTCTCGAGAAAATACTTTCACACCGATAATACGGCCACGCTTGCCTCCTTCCATTCGTTTTGAAGTGTCCTTAACATCACGAGCCTTTTCACCGAACAAACTTCGAAGAAGTCTTTCTTCTGGAGTAAGTTGAGTCTCTCCCTTTGGTGTAATTTTTCCAACCAAAATGTCTCCAGGTCGTACCTCTGCACCGATTCGGACGATACCATCCTCATCAAGATTTTTTAATTTTGCTTCGCCAACGTTTGGAATATCATGAGTGGTAATTTCCGGTCCGAGCTTTGTGTCACGAACATTCACAACAAATTCTTCAATGTGAATTGAACTGAACTTACTATTTTTAACAACTCTCTCAGAAATAATGATGGCATCTTCATAGTTCGCTCCAGACCAAGACATAAAAGCCACGAGCATATTTTGTCCAAGAGCAATTTGACCCTTGTCACTAGATGAGGTATCTGCCAACAAATCTCCCTTTTTTACTTTGTCACCCAAGTTCACTGATGGTCGCTGATGAAAAGCGGTAAAACCGTTTGTCCTGGAGAAATTAACCAGTGGGTATTCGTGATCCTTACCTTTTGCATTTTTAACTGTAATTTTGGCTGCGTTGATTTGAGAAACTGTTCCTTCCTCAATGGCTAGAACAATTCTTCCACTATCCTTTGCTGCCTTCTCCTCAATACCAGTCGCTACCAACGGAGCTTCTGGAATAATACAAGGAGTAGCTTGCTTCTGCATGTTCGAACCCATGAGCGCGCGGTTGGCATCGTCGTGGTTTAAGAACGGAATCATCGAAGTAGCAATGGAAAAAGCCTGGTTAGTGGCAACGTCGATATAATCAACTTCTTTTACCGAAACAAGACCTGGCTTTCGATTAATTCGAACCTCGACTTCATCAATAGTAATTCTTCCGTTTTCATCGTAATCGGTTGCGGCGTGAGCAATTTTAAAATTTTCCTCAGCCAACGCGTCCAAATAATGAATTTCCTTTGTAATAACACCGTTTACCACCTTAGCGTACGGAGTTTCAATCATACCGAAATCATTGAGAGTGGCGTAAGTTGAAAGACGAAGAATCAAACCAATGTTCGGTCCTTCTGGTGTGTGGATAGGACAAAGTCGCCCGTAGTGTGAAGGATGCACATCTCGAACTTCGAAACCTGCTCGTTCACGAGTAAGACCTCCGGGACCTAAGGCAGACAAAGTTCTCAAATGCTCCAATTCGGAAAGAATATTTTCCTGAAGCATGAACTGTGAAAGCTGGTTAGTAGTAAAGAATTCTTTCAGTCTAGCTTGAAGTGGTTTAGGAGAAATAAATTGAACCGGCATCGTAACGTCAGGATCCACAGTGGACATTCTGTCTTGGATGTTTCTCTTTATCTGAGACATACCAACGCGGATTTTCTGTTGCATCAATTCTCCGACGAAACGTACACGCCTTGAACCTAGGTGATCGATGTCGTCTTCGATAGCACCAGGAGTATTGTTTAGAGTAATAATATTTGAAACAATCGTTGCAACATCGTCTAAAGTAACGGTACGAACGGCGATAGCCTTAGCGTCCATCGATTTATCGAACCTTTTGTTAAAACGAAAACGACCTACCTTTGAAATATCGTAACGCTCCTCATTGAAAATTGATTTGATAAATTCTCGAGCGTTATCAACGGTACCCAAATCTCCATCTCGCAATCTTTTATGAATCTCAAGATATGATTCATCTACGCTCTTAGCGTGATCCTTGGCTAAAGTAGCCTGAAGCAAGGTCATCGCAAAAGGATTGTCTTTAAACAAAGCAAAAATCGCAGACTCAGTGTGAGCACCTAAAATTCTAAGCAGAGAAGTAACGGCAAATTTTCGCTTTCGGTCAATGCGAACATACATAGCGCCGTCCGGATCACTTTCTACTTCAATCCAAGCTCCACGAGAAGGAATGATCTTTGCCCCGAAATAGCGTTTACCCTTCACATCTTGAGCAGTAAAGGAAATACCGAAGCTTCGAGCAAGCTGGGGAACGATAACTCTTTCAATACCGGAAACAATAAAAGTTCCGTGATTGGTCATCAAAGGAAAATCAGCAAGAAAAATTTCCTGCTCTTTAACAGAACCTAATACTTTATTCTTCAATCTAACAGTAACCTTAAGAGGTGCTTCGTACGAAAGCTTGTTCGCTTTTGCAAAGTATTCGTCACACTTAGCTTCAGCTAGTTTAAAACCGGTAAAATCCAATTCGAACTTTTTCCCGGCATAATCCTTAATAGATGAAAATTCCTTAAACACTTCTTCCAAGCCGTGCTTCAAAAGCCAATCAAAAGATTGAATTTGTGGCTCAACAAGGTTAGGTAAATTCGTTAGAGGCTTTCGGAATCGACCGAAAAATTTCTGCGGTCTCTTTTCCATAACGTTACTCTTCACGATTTCCTCTGTTGTCCCGTTGTGAAAAATTTTGTGAGTATTCATGGATTTTTATTAAAAATTAATGTTGAAATTTAAATAATGCCGGCCGTCTATAATTTTCTTTCTCATGTTGTGAAATTTTTCATCTGTTTTTGTTTTTACTTGAAATTTTCATATAAAAAGTTGAAATTTGACCCTTAACCACAAAAACCCCTTTTTTAAAAAGGCGGTAGTAAAAATTTTTGATTATTTAATTTTTGTTAGGCAAGATATAAGTTAGAACCCTTTCGAGCTCTAAAAAGGACCAATAAACCTTGAAATCCCTTCGTCTTTCCCCCGTGACACAATCTTGCGAAGATAGGCGGGAGTATATACTAATTCCTTTTTTATGTCAACTGAGCAAGGTGTGTATAAGTTAAAAGTGTCTACTGATCAAGTAGTCCTCAATTGGCAAGTTTGATAGACAAAATAGATACTATTACCAGAAATTTTTGACTCCTACGTGCGAATCTCTACAGAAAAAGTAAATCCCTGTCCAAGTCGTCTGAATCCGTACCAATCTTCTTTCGCTTCAATGCCTTGTGGGTTGAGGCCAAATACACCATTTTTTTCCCGAATTTATTTTCCAATAAATCAATTTGTTTATGAATTAGTTCAAACCTGTCTGCCTTTGCACGATCACCAAACAAATCTCCCTGAGAGACACTGCCAGACTGAAGATCGCGCAAAGTTACACCTGTTGTTCGATATATAACACTTTTAGAATGAATTTTTTCAAATCTTTCATCGACTAAGGAAATCAGTACCTCTGGAGCATTCGTCGGGGACTGAAGAATAATGTCACACACAGAATATTTAAAATTTTGAGTTTTAAGAAAAATTGAAATTTTTTTAGGAACTAGTTTATAATGCCGAGCCTTTGCACAAGCTTCCTCCATATTTTTCGAAAGTTGCGAAAGTAAAAAAACCCTATCATTTGTCGGGGGGTGAAAAGTCCGTGTCTTTTGAATCGATGAATAAACAGTTTTTGGCCTAGCATCAATTTCCATAACAGAAATACCGCTAAGCTCCTGCCAAATCGCCTCATAGGGCTTCGAGAGTTGTTGCCTTACCCAAGAAATTCCTTTAGCCACAAAATCTTCGGCGGTTTCAATCCCCCTTTTTTTTAAAAATATCGATGTTTTAGGACCAATACCCCAAATTTTCTCAACCGAGGTTTTTATTAAAAAATCTCGCTCCTTACCTGGCTCAATAACAGTTAAACCGTTAGGCTTAACCCACTTCGAAGCAACTTTTGCTAAAACCTTAGTTGAAGCCACGCCTAGCGAAACCGATAATTTAAGCTCATCATTCACTTCCTTTTTAATACGTTCGGCAATTTGCCGATAACTCATCTTAAGGGGTGGTTCAAGACCTGTAAGGTCCGCAAAACATTCATCAATACTGTACTCCTCCACATCATCAGCGTACCGTCGAACAATATCAAACATCAAACTTGAGTAACGCGCGTAAGATTCATAATCCCCCGGGAGTATCAGAACTTTTGGAAAATCCTTTTTTACTCTGAAAATAGGCATACCACGAACAATCCCCAAAGCCTTGGCTTCATAAGAAAGAGCGGAAACAATTCCCCGATCCTCACCTGTAACAACCGGCCTACCTTTTAGCTTGGGATTTTTAGCAACCTCAACACCCACAAAAAAAGCATCCCCGTCGATATGTAAAATAGTTTTTTTCGTCATCTATTAAATTGTCATTCAGAGTTTAACAAAACGCAATAGATAAAAAATTGATTGGATATCGAAACCTGCTCTCTTCAAGTCCTTGACCCTAAATTAAACTCGCCTTATTAGCAATTTTTTTATTCTCAGGATTTCCTTGACTTATTATGTAAAACATGTTTAAATGTCAATAGATGAACTCACTGATCTCGACCGCCTTCACCTTTGCAATTCTAATTCTAATCATGACGTACGGCATATCGTACATTGTGGGAGGACCTAAAAAAGCAAACGCCATAACAAAATGGGAACTTAAACAATTTTTGAAGTTCGGAAAACTCACTTTGAAACTGGCACTCAAAGCGATATCCGGTGTATGCCATTGGGTACACAGAAAACTTTAAATCCCCGACCCCACCAAATAACGGTGGGGTCTTATTTTAAATCGACAACAAAACTACCGTCGAAAAACCTTTGTGTGTTGTTTGACTTTTCCTTTCAAAAACGAGACTCCGGAAAAAATTATTAGAGAAAACAAACAAAGGAAACCGAATATTCCCATAAACACAACTGCAACCGGAAGCAGTGCTATACCCTCAAGTAAATTACCGGGAGGAAGAGCGGAAATTTTATGTGTAAAATACGCACCGATACAAACAATACCCAAAGCAAAGATTGCCAAATGATACAAAACTATTTTCCACATTTTCATATCAACAATTTACCAGAAAAAAATACATAAATCCACCCTCTCTACTCCTATTTCTGAAAACTTCCCATTAACGCCTTGATGCCGGCCAAATTTTTATCCCACTCTATAGTTTCGTGTGTTTTAAGTTCTACGGTAACAGCGGGAATATTGATTGACGCCAACCAATCTTCCGCAGCTCCTGTTGTGACATAAGCGTCAAAAGTTTTAACTGCAGGGTATCCTGAAGCTTTTGAGTAAATATTCATAACGTCGAGTGTGCCAGGCAAGATACCCTTCTCACACTGTGAAGCGTAAACACCGTTCGACTGACTATGCCAAAATACCACTGCTGAATATTTGTTCTCCAAAACAATTTTCTTTAAAATCACAGCTTCAGGCTCAGAAAACGGGGCGGTACCCGCACTGACAGTTTTAGATTGCCATGTGCTTTTCGGTTGCCACTTACAATCAAAGTTTCGATTTAAGTCCACTTCGCGGGCGTTGAAACGACCGGAAGCGAGAACGGCTTTGTCAGTTGATACATCAGAAATCTCAAAACGTCCTTCCTTTCCCCCCACCTTATGTAAGCCGTCTGGATTAAGCGAAGGAATTACAGTGATAGTCAAATTTTCTGGAACAACTTCTGGATGCTCATCAAGGTAATCTATAAATGTGTATGCCAAAACAACGCTGTTCCATTCATAACCTCCATGAATGCCGCCGACAAATAACAAATTGGTCTTCCCTGTTCCGTATGTATAGCTTTGAATTTTCCTACCCTCGAGAGAATTACCCAAGGTCTTAATTATTGAACCGGAAACTTTTGCCAAGATGGACTCCTTAACTTCGGTGGGAATTTTTTTGGTTCCAACAACAAGATAAAAGGCAGCAACTCCTATCGCAGTAATAACAATTATTGTTGCAGCTACCTGCTTAACAGAGAACGACCGCATTATTTAGCGTAATATTTAAGTAAGGAATCAATACCTGCCTTATTCTTTGTCCATTCAGTATCCTCATGATTTGTAAGTAATACGCTGATTGCTGGAATACTGTTCTTGGCGAACCAGTTGACCATATCTCCGGTGGTCTCGTAAGAATCAAAACTTTCATATGAAGGATAACCAGAGGCATCAGCATATTTCTTTGTAATAGTTTTTGTCTCGGAAGAAATACCCGTCTCACAACTTGAAGAATAAACTCCACCTGCAGCACTGTACCAAGTAATCACAGCTGTAGGTTTATTGACCTCTACATAAGATTTGATTGCCAAACTTTCAGGCTCAGAAAACATCGAGCTCCCACCGCTGACGGTCCTACTTTGCCACTTAGCAGTAGATTTCCAATCACAATCAAAATTTCGATTAAGGTCTACATTATTTGCATTAAAGCGTCCCGCAGTCTGAATCGTCTGTGAAGGAGACACTTGTGAAGCGCTAAACTTTTCGGTTGTTCCTACCACCTTATAAAGTCCATCCGGATTTAAAACAGGAATAACCGTAATTTTTACATTTGCAGGAATGATGGAAAGATTTGCCTTAAAATAATCCATTGCTTCATACGCAACCAAGGAAGTATTCCATTCATAACCTCCATGAATGCCTCCGACAAATAATATTTCGGAATTACCCGTACCGAAATGGTAGGCGACAATATCTCGTCCTCCGACAGACTTACCGATAACAGTCTTTTCTTTATTTTCCTTCTTCACAACAGAAGCGTCGGTCTGAGTGTTTCCATCAGCTTGAGTAGTATTTACCGAACTGTCCTGTGTTACTGGCACCTTATCAGATGGTGTCTGAAACAACATATAAGCACCTAGTCCCACAACCGCAACTACCAAAATTGTTATAAGTGTATTTTTCATAGTTTTAAATTATAACATTAATTAATAAATTAATAATAGGCGTTCTAGACATCCTATCCACCAAAATTTCAATCAAATGTCTCTGCCAAATATGTATCAATTTCTCTCTGATCTAAATCGTAAAAATTTATTTTTCTATCATGTAAATATCTGGATAGTTTCACTCCAACAAAACGCCAGTGCCATGGCTCGTAGACATAATAGTTGTTGCCTTTGGGATAAGAAGTCACAAATCCAAAATTGTATGCGTTTGCAACAAGCCATTTGTAAGCTTCTGTTTTATCAAACTTGTCGTCAAGCTGACCTCCTAACCCGCTTGTAATAAAATCCAAAGTAGTTCCGAGTTGATGTTCAGAATAACCTTGATCCGCTGAGAATGAATTTGCGGTATCGGCTCCGTAAATAACTGAGTAAGATGATTTTAGGGATTGTTGCTCACCGAACGATCGGTAAGCTGACTTAATCATAATCGGCACATTCTGATTTTTTGCAGCGTCTAACATTACCTTAAGAAACGGCCATGACTCGGTCAAATACCGTTCTGCACGAAGGGAACTATAGAGATATTCCTTAGGTACTTCGAGTAGATGAGCGGGTACATAATTTTCATTCATAAAATACACTTTTGAATATTTTCTCAAAAGCTCAGGATCAGTTTGAGATAATTTTTTCAAAGTTCCAACAGTACCAGAAATTGAACCTACAGTTTGTTCGACACCACCGACCTGTGTTTTAACGGCGTCGATATTTTGCTGTGTGTTACTAATTGAAGTTGAAAGTCCTGTTGCCTGAGAACGCAAATCTGAAATATTACCTTCGAGAGTCGAAGTGTTCCGTGACAAAGTTTCAGTTGTCGACGCCAAATGGGAAGTTAGACGCGCAACGTCATCTTTTAGAGAAAAAATCTGCACAAAAGCGTATATAATTATGATAGCCAAAAGCACAAATACGATACAAGCGGGAATTATGTTCGGAAGATTTCTTTTCATATATTCTAATTTCATGCCCCTATTATACCACCAGATGTAACTACAAAATATACAAATCTAGCAGAGAACTACTTAGGCACTTTTACTTCAGTCTAGGCTAAAATAGCGCCAAGATTTAAGGCCAGTTGTTAAATCTTTCACTTTACACAAAAAATTCTGGCAAAGTTAATACTGAATAAAAAACCATACAAAATACACGGTCTAACATAAGCTTCCGAAATCAATCGGATTTGAAAATCATCGTAGATTAGAGACAAATTCGCATTACTCTATCTAGGTGTCAAAATTAGAATAATCTTAATTTACTTCTCGACAGTAACTGTCTTCATAACCACCGAAGTTACAGGCCTATCGTTTGGTCCAGTCTTAACTCCACCAATACTATCTACAACCTCCTGACCAGAAACAACATGACCAAAAATTGTATAACTGTGTGGTAGAGGATTATTGGCCAGCATAATAAAAAATTGACTACCGTTAGTGTTAGGGCCAGAGTTTGCCATTGCCAATACACCTTTCTGATATCCAACCTTGGCAGATGGAGTATTTGGACTAAGTTCATCGGCAAATTTATAACCTGGACCTCCGGTACCAAGACCTTGAGGATCACCACCTTGAATCATAAACCCCGGAATAACCCGATGAAAAATTACCCCGTTATAAAATCCCTTTTCTGCCAAAGTAATGAAATTTTTTGAAGCGAGAGGTGCGTCCTCAGGGTATAATTCCAAAACTATTTTCCCCATGCTTGTATCGATTGTAACTTTATTCATATTTTTTGTTTCTGTTTTATTTATTGTTACGGGCTTTAATGTTTCTTGTGCAGGATCTTTCACGGAACCCTGAGAAGCTTCCTTTGGAATTGGAGTTTCATTAATTTTTAAGGTTCCACCTGTTGAGTCAATTTTTACTGACGGCTCAACATAAACAACCTCGGTTCTTTGATAAGTTCTATACCCAACGCTCAAAATGAGTAAAACAACAACTACTACAATACCAACGTTTGTATTTCTATTCATACTTGTAAATTATCTTATACATTTAAAAGTATACTCTATACTCAAACAAGGTTACAATAGTAGACTACTCATATTTTTAGGTAAATGTAGATAAAATTGACTTTTTACCAATATAACTGTATAGTATTGTTGTCGTATTTATACAAACAACCGACGCATTAAATATGGAAAATATGAATCAAAATATGAAGTGGATATGGGCTACTGTAGCCGTTATTGCTGTTATAGGCCTCGTGCTTATTTCAAAAAAGGATAATGTTGATCCAAAGATATCCGATATTCAAAACATCGTGGATCCGATCTCAACAACCACAGAAGCAAAAGAAGTAAAAACTGAACCTGTCCCGGTCACGGTGGTTAAGGTACCAGCAGTAGTGAAGAAAACATACAGACCTGCTATGGTTACAAAAAAGCCGGCAAGCAATATTATTGAGTATACCAATCAAGGATTTAAGCCTTCGGTACTTACAATTAAACAAGGTGAAAGCGTTGAGTTTTTGAACACCAGCGATCAAACAATGGTCATTCGTTCACACGACGAAAGTCCGGACAATTTTTACCCTGGATTTTCGCAAGAAGGTGGCCCACTTGGAAAAGGTGGAAAATTCTTTTTCGCATTTACCCTACCTGGTACATGGTTATATTACAATCTTAATGGGAACAAAGAACAGGGAGCTATCGTAGTGAAATAAAATCAATATTCAAATTAAATTTAAAATACCCCGCCCGACTTATGTCGGGCGGGGTATTTTTATCTATCTTTTTATACTCAATAATCATCAATCTTATTTTCAAATCTAGACAAGTTTAATCACCTCTTCCCATGGCATTCCCTTTTTCCCAAAATGGCCATAAGCTGCAGTCTTTCGATAAATTGGTCGAAGAAGTTTTAGTCGTTTAATAATTTCGGCGGGACGAAAATCAAAATGCTTTCGCACAACATGAGAAAGGTCATTCCCATTCTCATCAACTGCATAAACCATTAAAGGTTCGATGTGACCTATGGCATAAGCTACAGAAACCATACACTCTTTTGCTAAACCATTAGCCACCATATTCTTTGCAACAAATCTGCACATATATGCCCCAGACCTATCAACTTTGGTAAGATCCTTTCCTGAAAAACAACCTCCTCCATGAGGTACCAATCCGCCATAAGTATCAACAATAATTTTTCGGCCTGTCAGTCCGGCATCGGCTTCAAAACCACCTTGAACAAAAAGACCTGTAGGATTCACCAGAATTTCAACCCCTTCAAAAAGTTTACCGAGCACAGGCTTTATCAATTTTTCTGTAATTGTTTTTTTAATTTCCTCTTGTGTTATTTTTTTATCATGCTGGCAACTTACCAAAACAGTCCTGATTTTTCCGTCTAGGAAAGTTACTTGAGTTTTTCCATCAGGTTTCAACCATTTCACTTTTCCACTTGTTCGAAGATCTTCCAAACCCTTAGCAAGCTTATGAACCAGCACCACACCAAGTGGCAAAAACTCAGGAGTTGCGTTGGTGGCGAAACCATACATTATTCCCTGATCCCCCGCACCCCCAGTATCTACACCTTGAGCAATATCGGGAGATTGTGCTACCAAGTATTCATGAATATCCAGTTTTTTTGTGTAACCAATATCTTTGTAAACTTGCGCTGCGATTTTTTTGTAGTTAACTTTAGCCTTACTTGTAATCTCACCTCCTATAACCAAATGTCCGTGACTACCGAAAGTTTCCACCGCTACTCGACTTTTTGGATCCTGTTCTAAGCAAGCATCTAAAATCGCATCTGAAATCTGATCGCACACTTTATCCGGATGGCCACAAGTCACACTCTCTACTGTATATGTATCATTTAGTTTTCTTGTCATAAAAAATAAATTAAAAATCCGCATTACGCGGAAAGATGTAATCGACATTATCTTTCCCCGAAGGGATCTCTGGTGAGCACTTTGTTCCTCGCATTCGCTTGGACCAAGTTGCTAGACGTATCAACGAGCCAGATGCTCTTCACGTCTTCTTGATAATTATTAAATTGTAACCCTAGTCTATCAAATCAATTATATTATATCAACAGAACGAGGAAAGGCCGATCGTAAACAACGATCGGCCCCGCACAAGACACACGTTACCAGCCATGGAAAACGAGCGTCCAAAATAGTAGGAAGACGGCTCCACCATGAATATAATTGCAGGAGCCGTCCCCAATGAATACACACCAGCCAGTTCGGGTCGAGAAGCCAATCTCGCTCACCGACAATTCACACGCCCCAACGCACGAAGACGTATGGAGGAACTTTCGCATGCATTCAAATTTCAAAACCTTTCCAATCGTACCACATAGAACATCGAAACACAAGATGTATTCTGTGATAAAATGTCAGCATGAAAAAAGGAGTGGACTATCCTGGAATCTGTGTGGTTTTCTACTGCAATGACGGTAAAGGAAATTTCCTCGTATGGTAAAAACGGCGAACCTCACAAATTTGATGAAGTAAAATGGTTTACACTAGACACTCTTCCCCATCCACTTCATTCACAAATGCCGAACTTTATAAAACTTTATGATAAAAAACTCCGTGCATAGAAAAGTTGCAATTTTTGATATTGACGGTACCATCTTCCGTTCAAGTCTTTTGATTGAACTTGTTGAAGCTTTAATCAAGGAAGGGATATTTCCCAAAAATAGTAAATCGCTTTACGAACGACAATACAGTAATTGGGTAAACCGCAAAGGAAGCTACGAGGATTACATTGAGGCAGTAATTGAAGCTTTTATGCAAAATTTAAAGGGCGTCAATTATTCTGACTTTGAAAAAATAGGCTTAGAGGTAGTTATCGAAAACAAAGATAAAGTTTATCGCTACACAAGAGATCTGGTTAAAAAACTCAAAAAAAGAGGTTACTATCTTTTAGCAATTTCTCAATCTCCAAAGGGATTACTAGATGCTTTCTGTAAACGTCTTGGTTTCAATAAAATTTACGGCAGATTTTACGAACTTGGTCCTTCAGATGAATTTACAGGTGAGGTTGTAGATTTACACCTGATTGCAAACAAGGCAAACATTGTTCGCCGTGCTGTCGCGAAGGAAAAGCTCACACTTAAAGGCTCGATTGGCGTGGGCGATACCGAGGGTGACATACCTATGCTCGAACTTGTCGACACCGCGATTTGTTTCAATCCGAATCAGCTACTCTACCGTTACGCCAAAATGAACAAATGGAAAGTGGTTGTGGAAAGAAAGGATGTTATCTACGAAATCTAATCTACAAAATTTCTACTTGTAAAATTATTCTTGTTGCCCTATTCACTCTAACAAGAGAATATATGAAATGTCTGAACAACCTACCACAAAAAAGTAGGTCGATTTATTTATTGTGTTTTAATTTCCATTCGTCAATTTTAGCGCGGTGGCCGGAGAGAAGAATTTTGGGGACGCGGAGTTTTTTGCCTTTGTATTCGAAAATTTCAGGTCTAGTATAAACATCCGAGCTTGCAACGCGAGATTCTTCCAATGAATTAAAATCACCAAGCACACCTTCCACTTGGCGGGAGATGACATCTATCAAAATCTCAGCAGCTAGTTCCCCACCAGTAAGTACAAAAGGTCCCACTGAAATTTCTTCTACCTTAAAAGCTTTTTTCACACGAGCATCAATGCCCTCATACCTGCCACAAATGATTATGATATCCGAACACTTCCCTGCCATTTTTTTCGCGTACTCATTCGTAAATTGCTTTCCTGATGGCGACAACCAGATTATCTTTGTATTCTTACTTTTAATTTTAAGTTTTGCATTTTGAATTGCCCTAATGACAGGCTCAGCTTGAATCACCATTCCCGGCCCACCACCATATGGAGAACGATCGATACGTTTATGTTTATCTTCGGTGAAATCACGTGGATTATAGAACTTCACCTTTATTTTTTTATCCTCAATCGCCCGCTTCAAAATAGACTCCCCGAGGTAAGAGTCGAAAGCACTGGGAAATAAGGTTATAACATGAAATACCATAACGTCTAGAGTATAGTGTGTAGAGAAAAAAGGCAAGAAAAAACCGTCCACAAGAGTGAACGGCTGTTAATACTCACAGAAACCAATGTCACTTTTTCACCAAGGTTGACAACTGCATTGAGAAGCGGATATTGTCCTGCTGTCGATTATCATCAATCCTTGTATGGTCTTCCCATCTCCAACGGGACAGGATGACTGAGTGGTAGTAAGAAATCTTGTCCATATGTTTTCTCCAGTTGAAGCGATGACCCAAAACGCAACTACTTTGAAATACTGAGAATAATTGCCCTACGTGCAACGATTGAATCACGCCTCCAAGATTATTGACCTTGTATTCAACAGATAGTGGACATTTAAACTTATCCCCGAAAACAGCCTGAATTTCATCTGCACGGCCACGAACCACGACGTCAAACAAATCCAGTGCAAGATTCAGTCGATCATCCCCTGTCAGACAGAACAAGGCGTTGTTGAATCGATTGATCTCTTCGGAAGATTCCCGCGTTGACTTGTTCCGCCATCTAACAATCGGGTCAACTTCGTGTGGTGCAGCGGCTAAGGCTAGCCTCTTCAATAAACCGACACTAATATTTTTCATATTTTATTCCTTTCAAGGACCTTTAGATACAACAACCCCCCACCACTATCTCTCATTTGCGGGGTGGGGGGTTAGGAATATTACCCGGTAGTTTGGGGTTGTCCAAACTGCGCCAGACAAGGGCCACCTGTCCGACCGAGAGACCAGGGCGCACATGCTACTTCATTGGTACCAAATCGACTATAACAAAGAAAGTCTGATACTTCAACAAGGAACTCCCCACAACTTGGCACTGTGGCACAGAAAAGCAAGAAAACAAAATGCCGCATTTAGTGCGGCATTTTGTTTTCTCTCCTTTTTTCTTAGATCTTAAGATCCGCCATCGCCTCGTCAACCGTTTTGGTTGTCTTCATTTCACGAGGAGCTGCGCCTTCAGGTTCGTTGATTTTGAGATTAACACGAGCGTTATTCTTCATACCTACAACCCTAAGGAGTGTTCGGATAGCCTTGGCAGTATTTCCCATTCGTCCGATAATCTTACCCATATCGGCTGGACTGAGAGATAGAGTCAAAAGCACACCCATCTCGTCAACAGTTCGAACAATTTTTACATCATTCGGATTATCAACGAGAGCTTTCACCACGTACTCGAGAAACTGAACATCACTTTCTTGTTTCATCTAAGTAGTATTTGATTTGTAATTCATTCAGCAGTTTCGACCGTTATTGCGGCAATAATAATGTTCCGCCGTTCTTACGTACTGCTAGATGCAAGTATAAAGTTAAAACTGTAATGTGTAAAGTGGAAAGTAAGGACAAACCCCCGTCCCGAGGAATGTCGGGACGGGGGTTTATTGTTTTAATTTAGGCTTTTACTTCTTCTTTTGAAACCTCAGCCACAGGGGTGGCAGGAGCAACTTTCGATTCAGCTTCCTTTTTAACTTCCTCCTCTTTTTTGATTGGTCTTTTAAAAGGAAGAACATTTTTCTTCTTTCCTTCAATCACCTTGGTGTGAACCAAAAAGTTATGAAGTGTGTCTGAAGGCTGAGCTCCTTTAGAAATCCAATACTTGACTCGATCAGTTTTAATTAATTTACTCTTATCATCGCGAGGATCGTATGAACCCAAAACTTCAAGAAAACGGCCACTTTTAGTGCTGTTTTTTGAGTCGGTCAAAACCACACGAAACGTCGGGATATTGGTCCTGCCCACCCTCTGTAATCTGATTTTTAACATGGAGGCAATACTAACATACCAATTAAAAAAGGCAACCGCAGGTTGCCTTTACACGAGAGCTGGATTTAGAGTTGCTTACACTTTAAGCCTTTACCGAAGTTTGTCCAAGCCTGTAAAAGAACAGAGCATATTGCATCATAATATGGTTGAATTGAGTAACTGAATCATCGTTATTCAAATCGACAAGACCTCCTAAAACCGCACCGATACTGTTTTCCACAGTTGAGGTAAAAAAGTCAAGAACCATTTCACCCTTAGCCAAGGCTTCAGCGTGAAAGTTGCGATACGTGCTTTCATCCATATCAGTGACATCAACATCCTCGATTGCGGCCTTATTTTTGTCAAACCATACTGCTATATTTGGAGCTCTTTGTGTCATAATTTCTAAACAAACGTTGTCTTGCTTTTATTATTAGAAGCTCGAAACCAACAACACGTTGGTGTTCAAACTCTTCTTATGTTAAACTACCACACTATGAAGAAAAGTCAAAAAACCTCCGAGGCAACGAGCAAACATCCGATACTTACCGGTATCATCCGCATCGCAGGCAAAGGCCTTGGTTTTATTGAAATTCAAGGCAAAGAGGAAGATATTTTAATTGAAAACGAAAATTTAAACACTGCTCTCAACAAAGACGAGGTTGAATTCGTCATCTTACCAAAAAAAGTTAAAGGAAGAACCGTAGGTAAAGTAACCAAAATTATTAAAAGAGCGAAGATGGAATTCGTTGGCACACTAGAACATGAAAACGGCCGTCTATTCCTCATTCCCGACGACAAAAAAGTCTACAAGGATATTGCCATAGTTGGAGACGTGAGCTCTGAAGCTCAGGATAACATCAAAGTGTTGGTGAAAATAAATGACTGGACTGACCCAAACAGAAATCCCGAAGGAAAAATAATCAAGATAATCGGCAAGAAAGGTATTCATGATGTCGAAATGTCCGCCATTGTTATGAGCAAAGGTTTTGCTACCGAATTTCCGCCCGAAGTTGAGGAAGAAGCAGAGTCCATATCAAAAAACTTTGGCACCATAACCCCAAATGAACTAGCAAAACGTCGAGATTTTCGTCAAACATTAACTTTCACGATTGACCCAATCGATGCTAAAGATTTTGACGACGCCATTTCTTTCAAGAAACTTCCAAATGGAAATTTTGAAATAGGTGTACATATTGCAGATGTGTCGCACTTTGTCCGCGAACACACTGAATTAAACCGCGAGGCCTTAAAGCGCGGATTTTCAGTCTATCTTGTAGACCGCACTATCCCGATGCTTCCTGAGGCCCTTTCAAATGAGGTCTGCAGTTTGAAGCCGAACGAAGATCGTCTTACTTTTTCAGCTGTATTTGAATTGGACGCTCAAGGTAAAGTAAAAAGTCGCTGGTTTGGTAAGACAATAATCCACTCGGCCAAACGCTTCACCTATGAAGCGGCCCAAGATGTTTTAGACGGAAAATCAACGGAACATAAAAACGAACTAGAAACACTGAACGCGCTCGCAAAAAAGATGCGCGATGAGAAATTCAAAAAAGGCGCCATAGACTTCGAACAGGACGAGGTTCGTTTTGAACTTGATGAAACAGGTAGACCAATTAAAATTTATAAAAAGAAGCGTCTTGATACTCATAAATTGGTTGAAGAATACATGCTTCTAGCCAACAAAGAAGTTGCCGAATTTATTTTCAAAGCGCGCGAAAATAAAAAAAGTGATGAGCCTTTTATCTACCGAATTCATGATCTCCCTGACCGCGAGCGAATTGCGAACTTAGGAATTTTTCTTAAAGCACTAGGTTTTGATTTAACAATGCGTGGAGGCAACGTATCCGCAAAAGACTTACAAGTATTGTTTAGTAAAATTGAAGGTCGCGCTGAAGAATCAATGATTAAAACCGCAGCAGTCAGAAGCATGGCTAAAGCTATTTACTCTACTATCAATATAGGCCATTTTGGGCTCTCATTTGACTATTACACGCACTTTACCTCCCCTATCCGACGTTATGCCGACCTTCTAGTCCACAGGGTGCTTTTTCATCATTTAAACGGTACAGGTATTCCACAAAACGAGTGGCACTCGTATGAAAAAATGGCACGCGAGAATTCTGAGCAGGAAATTGCAGCAGCTGAAGCCGAACGAGATTCAAAAAAATTAAAGCAGGTTGAATATATGAGTGAGAGAGTGGGACAAACTTTTGATGGCATTATTTCAGGCGTCACAGAATGGGGAATGTACATTGAGGAAAAAGACACAAGATGTGAAGGTATGATTAAACTTCGTGATCTTGGTGACGACTATTATGTACTGGAGGAAAAAACCTACTCTCTAGTTGGTGAGAAAACAAAGAAAAGATTTTCACTTGGTGATAAGATAAAATTTAAAGTTTCCGGAGCCGATATTGAGCGCAAAACATTGGACTATTCTCTACAATGACACCTATTTCTATAATTTATATTTTAGGAGCTATAATCTTTGGAGCAAGTTCAAAAATTCTAAGCCGTTATAGTGCAGAAACAACAAATGTTTTAGGTCTTGCAATTTTTATTCAATTTACCGCTGCGTTAATATTTCTTCCATCTGCAATAATCCATTTCTCTTTTCCAAGTAACACTACACCACTATTAGCCCTTACTCTGGCAAGTATAGTTTGGGCAATTATCGCGGTAACGAGCTTAAATTCGCATAAACATACACCGGTTTCACTGAGAGAACCTATTAGTCAATTAAGGGCAATTGTCGTATTTCTACTCGGAATATTACTCTTGGGGGAATCGTGGAGTGGGAAAGCATTTTTCGGAACAGTACTGATTGCTCTTGGAATTACTATAGCAATTTTTCATCCTGAAAGAAAATTTGGTAATTTTAAAAATCGTGGTGTTCAATTAACAATTCTATCGTCCACGATTGCTGCCATCGCCCCGATTATGGATAAATTTTCTCTTGGATTTTTTGATCCGAATGTATATGGTTTTCTAGTTTACTTCATACCCGGATTAATACTCCTCTCAATTCCACAGCCAAGAAGAGAAAACTTTAAGGAAGTTTTTAAGAATAAATTCTGGCCTGCTGTTGGTATAAGCGTATCGTCCGCCATTTCATATTTTTGTATACTTAAAACATATTTACTTCTTCCTGTGACAATTGCTTATCCAATTCTTCAAACAAGCTCTTTGGTGGTAGTAATTTCCGGAATCGTTCTATTAAAAGAAAAAAATAATCTTTTTTTTAAAATTGCAGGAACAATAGTAACTATTCTTGGAGTCATTTTACTAAAACAATAAAAAACCGACCCCTAGTACAGGACGGCTTAAATTTTTCTAATCGGTACGAGGCGACTTAGGTATGCGCTTTCGATAACAAGTGGGGGTCTCTCCAAACTTTTTTAAGAATGCCCTTCTGAAAGTGGTGACATTAGTAAAGCCAACTTCACGAGCAATCTCCGTTTCAGTATAGTTTTGATTAAGGAGAAATTTCCTAGACGCCAAAACTCTAACATTGCTAAGAAACTCTGAAAACCTTAACCCGACTTTTTCCTCAAAAACCGATAGAAACCTTGACCAATTTTTAAGGCCTAGTTTTTCCGCGACTTCGAAGACAGTTATTTTTTCTGAATGGTGAGCTTCGACATATCGTTTAGTCTTAGCCACCACTCCCCTTTTTAAGAAACTCGATGCCCGTCTTTTTGTTCTCATAATTATCAAATGTCGACACCAGCAAAAGACCTGACCGATACTTTTAAACCAGCAAGACAATAGCAGAAATTTTACTAGTTGCCAAACTCAAATTAATTAATTACAAGTAACGGCTCACTGACCCTACGCAACTACGACAGCAATGTAATTTTGACATAAGCGGTGGGTTATATAAGATAGATTCAGAGAATTCTAACTCTTATGTCACCATTTGAACTTAGAGGGGCAACACTTCGCCCCTTACGAGATGTGCACCTCGTAACAAGAGGTGAACCAGTTGTTCTACATCCCAGTGACATTGTAGTCGTTGAAAATG
Source organism: Candidatus Tayloriibacteriota bacterium (assembly GCA_009695005.1). Classification (GTDB taxonomy): domain Bacteria; phylum Patescibacteriota; class Minisyncoccia; order Phycocordibacterales; family SIBU01; genus SIBU01. The sequence goes on along the minus strand of SIBU01000001.1, from coordinate 43,454 downwards.
TCTCTTCTGATAGTGACTCCGGCGGCTTTTTTGTCACATTTCAAGGGAAAATAGGATCCTTACCATTTTCCAGAATGGAAACGGACTTCGAAAGTGCCTGACCTAGAAATCAGGCAACACAAAACCGCAATATCTGCGGTTTTTTTATTTACTATTCCTGATTCTAATCCTTGATTCAATTCATTACTTCGCTACAGCAACAGCTTCATCAAATGCGATAGACAACAATTTTGACACTCCACCTGAACCCATAGTCACACCGTAAAGTACTCCGGCTCGAGACATTGTCTCGCGATTGTGAGTAATAAGGATAAGCTGAGAAAGCTTGGAAAGACTTTCGATCATATCTCCATACTTTTTTGAATTGGCTTCATCAAGGGCGGCATCGGTTTCATCCAAGATAACAAACGGTGGAGGATTTACCTGAGAAATTGCAAACAGAAGCGCTATAGAAGTCAGTGCTCGCTCACCACCGGAAAGCATCATGAGACCTTTGATTTTTTTACGAGGAAGACCGACTTCAATCTCAATACCTTCTTCAACCGGCGATTCTTCAAAAGAATCGCCGGTTGACCCGTCTTCCGTCAATATTTCAATATCCGTATCGCTTTTTCTTCTCTTTACTTCACGAATAATTTCAAGTTTAGCAAAACCTCCACCGAACATGAGCGTGAAAAATTGTCCGAATTGTATGTTAATTGTAGAAACTCCTTCACGAAACTCGTTATCAAGCTTTTCCTCCAATTCTTTAATGAGACTTCTAAGAGAATCGGCAGACAAATGCAAATCGGAAAGTTCCTTTTCCAAAAAAACATCTCTTTCCGAAGTTTCTCTGTATTCTTTAAGCACTTCTTCTCCGCCACCAGCGCCAGCATCCTCAATTCTAATCTTCATTTTTTCCACAAGTCGCCTACGATCTTCTTGTTTTGTCCGATCTTCAAGTGTAATCTCTTGAAGATTTAAGGTTACTCCTTGTTCCGAAATAATAGCAAACACAGCAAAATCCAACATCTCACGTCCCAGAAGTAAAGCAACCTCATGGAGGTCTCTTTTAAAATTCTCTTCAAAAAGCATCGACCTCTCTTCCTTAGATTTAATGCTTGCCAACAAACTTCTTACATTATTTTCCTCAGTCATGATACGGAACATGTCACGTTCAGCTTCGCGGCTTGAATCTTTTTCTTTCTCAATTCTTTCTTGTAGAGTGAATAGGTTTTTCCGTAATACAACCTCACGTTCATTACAATCTTTAAGTTTACCTTCAAGTGTCAGTCTCTCTTGTTTTAACTTTAAAATCTCTTCCTCTGATTGAGCCCTCACCGAAACAGGGCCCGACTGCTTATGTCGCGAAATAAACTCGGAAAAGGTTTTCCGAACAAAAGTGAAAAACGCCATAACAGATCCGTCATCACGACGATTTTCAAGTTCCTTTATTTTTTCCTCAATAATCGTGGCCGTAGCCTGCACTTCTTTAAGTGGCACATTTTGGTTACCCTCACGTAAGGCATTTTCCTCCTCTCGACGAATAATTCTTTCCTCACTTCCTATGGAACCTTCGATTCTACCGAGTTCACGAACAAAAGTATCTTTCTCTGAACGCAAAACTGACAAGTCATTTTCTAGTTTTATGATTTCGTTAGATTTACCATCACGACTGGCGGACTTCTCCAATGTTTCTTTCGCCCTTATGAGTTCCTCATGAAGCCTTTTCAAATCGTCTTCAGGTTTTTTCTTCTCTTCAACAATCGCATTTTTATTATGCTTTATAAATGTATCTTCACGCTTAAAATATTCCTTAGCAAGTTTACGCAATTCCTCTTTAAGCTCAATAGTTTTTTCAATTTTTTCAACTTGTTTTTTTAGAAACTTCAAATGAGGCGCGATTTCACGTCTAAGTGATTCCACTTTTTCCATATTCTCCTCCGTCTTCTCAAGCTTACGTTCACTCTCCTCACGCTTATATTGATAGATTTTAAGACCCAATGCATCTTCAAGCATATCGCGACGCTCACGACCGTTGGCATTCAAAATTTTATCCGCTTCGCCTTGGGAAATTATGTGGTGTCCACTTGAGCCAATATGAGCAGCGGCCAGAAGCTCAATAACATCCTTTAACCGCACCTGAGTGCCGTTAATAAAATATTCGCTTGAAGAATCTCGATAAATCACACGCTCAACCGAAACCTCGTCAAAATCAACATTCAAAATTCTTTTATGATTATCAAAAACCACTTTAACAGACGCTCTGTTCGCTCTCGCCGCATCTCCCCCACCATTCCATATCAAATCTTCCGTGCGTTTTCCTCGCATAGACTTGATGGACTGCTCGCCAAGTACAAAACGAAAAGCTTCCGCAATATTGCTCTTTCCACTGCCGTTTGGACCCACAATCGAAGTAATCGGGGTTGAAAAATTCAGCTCCGTCTTTTTGGCGAAGGATTTGAATCCAGAAAGTTCCAGACTTTTCAAATACATATGGAAAATTATAGCTTTTTTTGATCAAATAAAAAAGCGCCCGACTTATAAAGTGTCGGACGCGTCATGAATCAAGACAGTTTCAGGCGGGAACATTTCTTAATTCATTTTCTCTGTCCCAGTAGGACAAATAATCACCATGGATTGTAAATGAAATCCCGATAAGCACAATCACTTTGCTTTTGGGACCAAAGATGTCGATTTTCAAAAAATATCCATCCACTCCGCCATCCCCGTTGAAATTACAATCTACAAATGCAGTCATGCGCTCCGCTTCCACGAATGGGTTGGAGACTTTCTTTTGCAACTTCAATAACTTTGACTGTAGCTTGTTACCCACTGGAAATCTCCAAAATATCTCACCTTTTGCGACCCTCTCGACCCAAGCTGAAATTTGCGGAATCAACATCTCAATTATTAAGCAAGCCTTGCTTATCGAATGAATATCTCCGCTAGCTACAGGAAGTTTTTTTGCTCGTTTTAGGTTTTTACTGCGTATGACTGTATATTTGTTCATAATTTATCCTTTTGGGATGGGCTTACTACGGCCCGTTTTGTTTTGGTGAACTATCGCGAAAACGGTAGAAACCGCTCCGATTTTTTTAATCGAATTAGACACTACAACTAAACCTCACAAAGTACAAGATCCGAGGCAATTTTGTTGCCTCGGATCTTGACTCCCTTTTTTGTCACTTTTACTTTTAAGCCTTTAACTTTAAACTTTTTAGAGCCACCCCTTTGCTTTGAGCCCCGCTGCAGCGGCGGCCTGCTCGGCGTCTTGTTTTGATTTACCGTCTCCAGTAGCGACCTGTTCGCGCCCAATAGAAACTACCATTGTAAAATGTTTGTCGTGATCAGGGCCAGTTTCCTTAAGTACTGTGTATGATGGTGTTATACCATCGATTTCCTGAGCTTTCTCTTGAAAAAAACTCTTAGCATCAAGCCACGCCTTGTTAGCTACAATACCGTCGATAAGCGAAAGAATATATTTCTTGATAAATACTTCAGTCACATCGTATCCCTGATCAAGAAACAACGCGCCAATAAAAGCCTCCATAGTGTTAGCTAAAATATATTGCCTTGCTCGGCCAGTATCCTTTGTCTCGCCTTTAGAAAGCAAAAGAAACTCGTTCATACCAAGCTTAGAAGCCACTTCGGAAAGTGTAATGGCGTTTACCAAAGCGCTACGATATGAAGTTAAATCTCCTTCAGTTTTATCAGGATACTTATTGAAAAGAAAATGCGTACAAATAAGCTCCAGCACCGCATCGCCCAAAAACTCAAGACGCTCATTGTGCTCAAACGTTCCCTTGCGGTTTTCGTTTATATACGAGCGATGAGTGAAGGCCATCTGCAGAAGACCTTTATTCTTAAAAAATATACCGAGCTGATCTTCAAATTTACTAAAGTCCATTTTTTTTAAAAATCCGAAATTCGAATTTTAAAGTCAGACACAATACCCAAATTCAAAATCCCAATGTTAAAAATTTAGAATTTCGTTCTTAGAATTTGTCTCGGAATTTAATGATTCGCGCTTCGAATTTATTTTTTATCTTGTAATAGAATATTTACTGCCTTAGTCACTATCGGGAGAATATCGTTATAAATGTTAAGTGACACAATATCGGCCATTTTAAACCATCTGGCATCATCCAATCCTCCAGAAGTGCCGAGTTTAAGTGTTTCAAACTTTGTCTCCCCTAAAAAATAATTAACTTGTTTTCGAATTTTTCCTTTCTCGGGGTCTGATGCAACATACTCGTTTTTTCCAAGTTGTTCTTTTATAACAATATCCACGCCGAGCTCCTCCTTAATCTCTCTAATGGTACCCTGCTCCACATTTTCATCAACCTCAATTTTTCCTTTTGATAGCGTCCAGTGACCAAAAATATCGTGAACTAGTGCAAGATACACATCGCTTCCATCACGTGCGTAAACAACGGCACCACCAAGTTTTTGAATGAGCATTTTTTCAAAAGGCACATCATTTTTACGCTTACTTTTTTTAGAAACAACGTCCTTACCCGGTTCACCTAGTTCTTTATAAACAGAACCGAGAACTCCGTTCACAAACTTACCACTATTTTCACCGCCGTAAGTTTTTGCCAATTCAATAGCCTCATTAATTGCTACTTTTTCAGGGACCTCATTTTTATCGGCAAAAAGCAATTCATAAAGACCAATACGCAAAACATTGCGGTCCACAATTGAAATTTTATTGAGAGGCCAGTCTGGAGCAGCCTTTTCAATTATCATATCTATGTCTCCACGCTTCTCCAAAATTGAACGAAGAAGCTCACGCATAAAGGCTGTATCGCCGATACCCGGGGCAAATTCAAGCACATCGCGCTCAAGAATCAACTCTAAATCATCAGTCGGCTTTTGACCGTTGAAATCCCACTCAAAGAGTGTTTGTAAAACTGTTGAACGTGCAAGGTGCCGGTTAGCCATAAAGAACATTTAACAAGAAACCCTTAACATCTGAACTCGCTCACATGTCAATCGTCACGTGTCAATTGTTAATTTTTTGCTTTTACTGCCTTCTCCTTCATCTTTTTCGCCTTCTTCTCTATTTTAGCATGGACATTCAAAACTTGAACGCCCTTGTACTTGCCGCAGGTGGTACAAACCCGATGTCTCAAATGCGATTTGCCACAGTCTTTGCAAAGAGAAAAACGCGCCTCCTTCAATGCGAAGTGAGACCTTCGATTATCTCTATGACCCCTGTTTGCGCGCATTCGAACTACCATGGTTTAAAAGCTTACACTATTTAGAGAAATTTGCAATCCTTACCAACAAATCAAGAAAATTTCCTTACGCAAGGAGACAACAAGCTGCTCTGACAACTTCATTTCCAAATATAAAAAACAGGTAAAGCCTGGGCCAACCTGTTCAACGATATACATCGGAAGAAGAAATGATGTCCGCAGAAATTGCCTGCTCAGCAAACGTTCTATCGCATTGTTCTCGAGCAATTGTAACTGTAGCTTTTTCCAATCCTTCACGGTGGTTAATGAAACAGCAAGCTCCAAATTCAGAAAGCTCAACCCATCGAGCTTTTAGAATTTCTCCATCAGTATCGGCAAACCACTTGTCGGTAAGTCCGTCACGCAATGTTCCCTCCCAACCTCTTACAACGAAGAAAAATTGTTTGATCGGAACAAGAACTTGATGAACAGGGTGACAAATCTCTTCTGGATCTATCCTAAGGAGAAGTTCCTCTTCGCACTCACGACAGAGAGTCTCCCACGCACTTTCACCCAAATAACCCTTATTGGTGCCCCCTGGAAGTTTGACATCCCTTAAAAAACGCTTGTCCGTAATCCCGGCTATGTACCACAGTTTTTCGATCTTCGAATAAATGACACCGGCTGAAAAATGAATTGGTATTCTTTTGAAAGATACCGCTCCATCATTTTGACTAGAAACCCTGGGAGGGACAACCTTTTCAACTTTTGATGTTGCACCAGCTAGCTTTTCTCCTTCGAAAAGATGTTTTTTAGCCTCCGAAACTCTTCTTAGAACTTTTTTTGAATAATTCATTAATCCCCTCACTTTCACTAACCTATTTAAAATGGATCAAATCTAGTTTGACAATAACATATTTAATTTATAAATCAATAGCCAAAAGTAATGTGGTATCTTTTTTTACTAAAAAGTCGCCAGGTGTAACCTTGGCGACTTCGCGAATTTACAGGATGTATTTAAGTCATCGGTACACATTCAATCTTCCAGCACTTACGTTTAGCTGAAGGACATTTCTGCAGGTTTTTTTCAAACCCTGACTTTATTAGCTCTTCACTTACCATTGCACAGTGACTAAGGTACCTAGCCATTTCCCTTTTAGACGCGATTTCTTTTGTTTAGTTTCCTTGTATTTTCAAAATTCAGCTGAGTTTTTGGCTATTACAAAATATATACATTGTTAACTTGTGCTTATTTATCAACAGATTTTAAATAAGATTTTCTATGGACAGGAGTAAGTCCATGTTTTCGAATTGAAATATAATGTTTTTTGGTGCCATAACCTTTATGAACACCGAAACCGTACAAGGGATATTTTTTATCAAATATCTGCATTTTTCTATCTCGAGAAACTTTTGCAACGATCGACGCCAGAGCGATAACCGCTTCTTTTTCATCACCCTTAATTATCGTTTCTTGATTCTTGTATTTCCCGGGTGCTTTAAGACTTCCGTCCAGCAACACCAAACATTCCTCCGCCAGCAGACCAAGATTTTCAATTGAACTTTCCAAAGCTGTGCGGATTGCATAACTAATTCCCTTTTTGTCTATAATATTTGAACTTGCAAACGAGACCTCAAAAAAAATTAGCTTTTTAACTTTATCCTCGACAAGCTTCGCGTAAATATGCTCACGAACTGGAGCTGTAAGTTTTTTTGAATCTCGAACCTTATGGTCGGGAAAGTATTTTAAAAGATGATGCTTAGAATTAATCAATACACAAAAAGCCGATACTGCTACCGGACCAGCCAACGGGCCCCTGCCTGCCTCATCAATACCAATTAAATATTTCATAAATGCAGTTGCCTTATATTTTTTGTAGTATAATCGGGATATGTCTGCCAAATTCGCCCATCTTCACACTCATTCGCATTATAGCCTGCTTGCCGCTTTACCTAAAATTGATGAACTGCTTGAGGCAACAAAAAAAGCCGGAATGACTGCACTAGCTCTTACCGATAGTGGCAACATGTATGGAGCAATTGAATTTTACAAAGCCTGCAAGGAGGAAGATATTAAACCAATTATAGGTGTTGACGCATATCTTGCACTACGAACTCGTCACGACAAGCAAGCTGGAGTAGACAATCGACGTACCAGACTAATTTTGCTCGCCAAAAATATTACCGGTTATAGAAATCTTATAAAAATCGTAACTATCTCGAACTTAGAAGGTTTTTACTACAAACCAAGAATCGACCTTGAACTTCTGGAAAAATACGCCGAAGGCTTGATCGCCATTTCTCCGTCCTTCACTGGGCCGGTAATGTCCGCACTAAAGAATGGTGACGAAAACAAAGCTTCAGAAATTACCGCTTGGTACAAAAAAACTTTTGGAGAGGATAGCTTCTATTTAGAAATTACCCACCATCCAGAGATTGAAGGCCATGAGAAAAACATGAAACTCTTGGAGAAATTCTCCAAAATCACAAAAACTCCATTGGTAGCGGCACATGACGTGTATTACATTTATCCTGAAGACAAAAAAGCACGGGACACATTAACTTTGGTAAATTCAAACGCCGAACTTTCCGAAAAATCTTCAGGTACGGAAGATTCCGGGGATTTTTCTTTCATCGATGAGAAACAAGCCCAAGAATATTTCAAAGATTTACCTGAGGCCTTAGACAATGTAGAAAAAATTGTAGAAATGTGCAATCTCGAAATCGAACTCGGTAAGTGGGTATTTCCGGACTACCCAGTTGAATCCGGCAGGTCACTAGACGAAGAACTGCGTCACATTACTTTCGAAGGTATAAAATCCCGACAACTCGTCGAAACTCCTGAATTATTAGAAAGAGTCGAATACGAACTTGGAGTTATTAAGAAAAAAGGTTATGCGCCTTACTTTTTAGTTGTTTCTGACCTTTTGCGTCACGCCCGAGAAGTTAAAATCTTGAGTACAACCAGAGGTTCCGCCGCGGGTTCAATGGTGTCATTCCTAACCTATATCACAACCGTTAACCCAATTGAATACAAACTGCCATTCAATCGTTTCCTAAACCCCGAACGCCCTAGCGCACCCGATATCGATATGGACATCGCCGACAATCGTCGAGATGAAATGATTTCTTATGCCAGAAAAAAATACGGCGACGACAAAGTAGCTCAAATCGGAACTTTCGGTACCATGATGGCCAGAGGTAGCGTACGCGATGTGGCAAGAGCACTTGGTCACCCATACACTCTAGGTGACAGAATCGCCAAACTAATCCCTATGGGTAGTCAAGGTTTTCCAATGTCTATCGACAGAGCAATTGAAATGGTACCTGAACTCAAGGCAGCCTACACCGATGAGAAGGAAGTTACAGAAATAATAGATTTAGCAAAAAAAATCGAGGGTTGTGCCAGGCATATTTCCGTCCATGCTGCTGGTGTCGTTATTGCCCCTACACCTCTGACCGATTTTAGCCCGCTTCAGCTTGATCCAAAAGGCGAAGGCAAAGTCATTACACAATATGACATGTATGTTATGGAAGACGTCGGGCTTTTAAAGCTCGACTTTTTGGGAATTAAAAATCTTTCAATTTTGGCGGACTCCGTGCTTTTGGCAAAAAAATTGGAAAATGTCGACATTGATATTGAAAATGTCCCTCTGGACGACAAGAAAACTTTCTCTATGTTAGCTCTCGGAGTAACGGGCGGGCTATTCCAACTTAACGGTTCCGGAATGACACGGTATCTTAAAGATCTTAGACCAAACACCATACATGATATCAATGCCATGGTGGCCCTTTATCGCCCAGGACCAATGGAGTCAATCCCGCAATATATTGACGGAAAACATAACGCCTCACACGTAAAATATCTTGACCCACGAATGAAAAGTATTCTTTCAGAATCTTACGGAGTCATCACATATCAAGACGATGTTATGTTAATCGCCATAGAACTTGCAGGTTACTCGTGGCTAGAAGCAGATAAACTCCGCAAAGCAATGGGTAAAAAAATCCCAGCAGAAATGGAAGCTCAAAAAGAAAAACTCCTAAAGGGTTTGATTCAGAATGGAATGACTGTAGAAAAAGCAGATGAGTTATGGAAACTTATCGAACCGTTTGCAGCCTACGGTTTCAACAAAGCTCATGCAGCCAGTTATGGAAAAGTAGCCTATCAAACCGCATATATGAAAGCTAACTTCCCCGCCATTTATATGTCGGCCGTTCTGACTGCAGATTCCGGAGATGTTGAAAAAATTGCTGAAATTATAGGTGAGTGCAAAAGAATGGAAATTCCGGTTTTACCGCCGTCAATTAACGAAAGTTTCTCCGGCTTTACGGTAGTGAAGCCGGCAGTCAATGGTCAAATGTCAAATGTTAATAGCTCTGACAAGATTCGCTTTGGACTTACCACTATCAAAAATTTTGGCGAAGGAATCGCTGACATAATAATTGCCGAAAGAAAAGCGAATGGACCTTTTAGTTCACTTGGAAATTTTCTCAATCGAATACGTGACAGAAATATGAACAAAAAATCGCTTGAGGCTCTCATAAAAGCGGGTGCTTTGGACGATTTTGGAGAGAGAGGAATAATGTTGGCTAATGTTGAAAACCTGCTTGCTTATAACAAAGAAAAGGCGAAAGCGCCTGACAACCAAGATTCTCTTTTCGGATCCATAGTCACACCAAATGACGGTTCTGACCTCTCTCTCATGGACGCCACTCCGGCTAGCCAAACCGAAAAATTGATTTGGGAAAAGGAACTTCTCGGACTTTATATTTCTGGTCACCCGTTGGATAAATTTAAAAACGTTCTCGAAAAACGCGAAGTTACTATTGCAAGAGTTAAAGCCGAACTCAAGGAGGGTATGATAGCAGTGGTTGGAGGTATTATCGAGGAAGCCAAACCTATCCTAACAAAAAAGAACGACCAAATGATGTTTCTTCGACTTGCAGATCTGACAGGTTCGATTGAAGTAGTTGTTTTTCCCAGAGTTTTTGAGGATTATAAAAAATTTCTAGTGGCCGAGAAATGCGTGGCTATCAAGGGCAAAATTTCAAACAGAAACGACGAAATCAGTATGATTGCCGAAAAAATTAAAGATTTGGAATAGAAATATTTTAAAATAAAAACCCCAACAAATTGGGGCTTCTTAGTAGCGTAAATAACCGCTTTCGATTTCCTCTGCTGAAATGGGGGTATCGATAGGATCCCCTTCCTCATCAACAGGTCCAACCTCCAGCAAACAGGAACGAAATATGATCGATTCTATCTTTCCACCTGCTGCCACTTCAGTCGCAACAGCCTCAAGTGATTTTTCTGGCATAATATCTATTGATCTTCTCACGCTATTTCATGAGAAAAACACCACAATGATTGTAAGGCTAGAAATATAAAGTGTCAAATGAAAAACCGGTCTCGAAGAGAACCGGCTTGTATATCATCTAACCTTAAAACGACACCATCAAATTTTGCTAAAAGAATGCAACTAAATCTTGGTTACTCAACTACATAGATATCTTGATTGTACTCCCCAGTACCAATAAACTCCGCTTCCCCCCGAAGAATTTTTTCATATGGTTCACAAGCAAAACAACCTTTTTCACCACGTGGACAAATAAATTCCTTACTTTCTCTAGCCTTTTTAACTTTCATAGCCACATCAAGAACTGCACTACGCCCAGTTTCCAAATCTGGTAAAGTCACAGCTTTGGGCAAATCGTCGCGATCGAGATACCAATATGCTGCTCCAGCCAGCGGCCGATTCTGACAATTTTTCAAAAGCAATTGATAAATCGGCAACTGCAATGAATCTCCCGTCTCATCATGTTTTCCGGTTTTAAAATCCAAAAGTTTGACGCTATCGTTTTCCGGAACATATTCAAGCCAGTCAATTTTTCCACACAAAATGATATTGTCTTCTTCAGAAAGATAAAAATTGGGTGGTAAGTCGTTCTTTCCTGGCTTTATTAAAACTGTTTTGTTTTTCAGAGGCCCTGGATTTTTAATCACACGCTCAATCATGGCTCTCCCACGTGCCTTTGAATCCTCTTCTTCTGAAACAGATTTGAAACCGCCCTTTTTGCCGGAAACTTTGATCCAAGCTTTATCAAATTCCTCAAGAAGAGGCTGATTAAAACGTTCCTCAGCTTTAAACTTCGCCAAACCTTCGACGATCTCATGAACAATTTGTCCCAAGGCCAATGCCGGATTGATGATATTTATTTTCTTACCAGTTTTCGGGTTTTTATAAACATTGTGTAAATAATAAGCCCGGGGACACTTCAAAAAATCGCCCATTGAGGAGTGAGAAACCCAAACTGCCGTGTATTTATCCTGTGCCATATAATTATATTAGCATAAAAAAACAACGACCCACAAAATATGGATCATTGTTTTAAGTCATAAATTTTCTTTTAAAGCTTAAGAAGCTAATATCCGAACCAACCAGTTACAGTGCTCCACAATCTACTGTCAAAAGTAGCTGCACCTTGATCATTTTGCTTCCCCATCAACGGCCCCATCGTGTTACCAAAATCATCGGCTTCATCAAAAAATGCGTCAAGTTCGTCATTGGTATAATTGCCAGACTTAATTTTATCAAACTGACTCTTTAAATCTGAAAAAATTTTCTCTAACTCGGTGGTATCGTATTTCTTTTTCTTTAACTTAGTAACTGCCGCAGAAATGTCTTTCATCATTTTTGGAACTCTTATCAAATGTTCAACATAATTACGGCACTGATTAAAGTCATCCATTGATAGCAAATCATCTTGAATATTCTGCAAATCGTCGGAAGTTTTAACATTATTCAGCTCTGTTATTGCACCACTAAAAGTCGTCAAGGTTTTACTACAATCTTGTGACATAGAAATACCTGCCGCTTTTAATTTTGCAACCCGCTTATTAAAAGATGTTACTTGCTGTTGAAGCTGTTTTACCATTTGGGCAGCCTGTTTCTTTACCATCTGAGCTTCACGTGCCTGATGATCAGCATCTCTTTTTTGCTCGTCTGCAGACCAATTATCATCAGAACCCTCGTTGCCTACTGATGTGTTATTTCTTCCGTTTTGCTCATTTTTATAACTTCCATCTGAGCCGGATTTCGGTTGCATCTGAGCTTGTCCTCTTTGGCCCTGAAAATTCTGCCCCTGATTACCCCCTCCTTGCTCTGGTCGATATCCTGACTTTTGCTGCATTTGACCTTGAAAATTCTGCCCCTGATTACCCCCTCCTTGCTCTGGTCGATATCCTGACTTTTGCTGCATTTGACCTTGAAAATTCTGCCCTTGATTATCATTATTTTGTTCTTGTCTTAAACCATCCCTTGGTGGCATAGGTTGACCATTTTGATTCTGGAATCCTTGCTGAGGCATTCGCTGTTGACCATTTTGTGGAGGTTGCGTCCCAAAACCAGGCTGACCATAAGGGACAGGAGAAAGCTGCCCAGGTTGTGCCTGAGTGGGAGCAGTGATAGCTGTAGAAACAGGCGGTGTGTCAATCGTTGTTGGTGATGGTACAGGTACTTGAGCAAAAGCTAAAAATGAAAATCCGAAGGTTACAATTCCTGTTCCAGCTGATAGCAAAATCTTTTTTATAGACATAATCCTTATAACAAATTATTAAATAATATCTGACACATAAATTATATCAGTTGCTTCAAAAATTCACTACACGAGTACTAACGGTTAACAAAAAGACGTGCAATTCTAATTTCAAGAAACGAATAATTTGCTCCAAGGATTGATTTTACTGGAGAAAGTGAGGGCAAACTACCCTCAGCGGAAATTTCACTTTTTGTGGCAACTTTGGCGAAAGCTGTAGCAATTTTCTTAAATTTCGCAGAGGAAATTTCCTTCTTTAAATAACCTATTTCCAATCCCCCATCCTTTTCTAGAAGTTTTTCAATGTGACTGACAATTGTTTCAATTTTTAATTTCCTAATTTTAGCTATCTCCTCAAGCGATCTTTCCTCTTCGACAAACTTGCGAGTCTCTTTGAAGGTGTCGATTTTAATTTTCCTGTTTTTTGATTGATTCGGAACCAATTGCTCTAAAAAGGATTTTTGAGCTAAAAGAATATCTTTTTTACTCATCTGATTAAACTCCTCGGAATCCTCTTCTGAGTCAGCACGAAATTGACTGTCGAATTCCAAAACCTCCGGATGCACCTGTAAGGCCGTGTTGTTTAAACCCTTAAGTGACAACCCCGCCAGCGTCCTAACTCTTGAAAGTGCCACATACCCCATTCCTTTCTCAAACGACTGCGAAAGATCTACCTCAGCAGCATCCAAACTCATACCCTGGCTTTTATGTACTGTAATGGCCCATGCAAGCCTTAAAGGATACTGATTAATCTCCGCCAAAACTCGCGTTCCTTCTTCCACCCTCCAACTTCCAAGTGGCACGTCGATAATCGTTCCTCCGTATGTTTTTACCCTAATAATGGCAGAATTACACTCTGCCACCATGCCAAGTGTTCCATTGGCATACCCCATTTCAAAATTATTTTTAACAAACATCACTCTTGCTCCAACCTTTAATCTTAGAACTTCCGGAGCCAGACAAGTTTTCTTAAGGGCAAGTACCAAATTGGGAATCCCGCTGTCAGTCATTTTGTATTCGTAAATATCACCCAAAACTCTGCCTAACTCACGATCGTTTTCGGCATCAACATTCATATTGTGAGAATATAATCTTGTCGGTTCAACCGTCCCTTCGGTTTTTTTGTTAAACCTTCCCTTTAGTCTTTCTAGAATTTTTTCTGAAACTTTATTGTCCCTAACTGCATTCAACACTTCCAAAAAATCCTTATCACTCTGTCGATGCTGTTCTTCAAGATAGCAAATTTTTAAATTTAAACTTTCCCATATTTCAGAGTGATACGCAAAACGAGCCGGCTCTTCACCGGATCTCGAAACTGGCGGCAACTGAAAAAAATCCCCAACCAAAATTATCTGCAAACCACCGAAAGGTTTTCCATTTCTTTTAAATGAGCGCACAATTTGCTCAACCAAATCCAGACGAAAATGATGGAGCATTGAGATTTCATCAATAATCAATACACCCGCCTTTTCAAAGCGTTTCCACAAATATTGCCTCTCCTCCATATCCTCTAAATCCCCATCAGTCAATCTGTCTCGAATACCTAAACCAGACCAAGCGTGAATAGTCATACCTCCCATATGAGTTGCGGCAACACCAGTCGACGCAGTGATACCTATGGCAGAATGAGCGCCATTTTCTCTCAGATACTTTATGTATTCATTTAATAGATGAGTTTTCCCACTTCCGGCAGCGCCCGTAACAAAAGCATTCTTACCCATTTTTAGAATTTCTAGAGCCTCTTTTTGAGTCATGGGTTAAATAATAACACAGCCAACCATTACTCTAGATAATTGGAAACTTGACTAATTCGTCAAAATACATAATGTACTTAGAGAAACATGGAAAAACACCGTATCCTCCCAGCCATTCTTTTACCTTGTATTCCAAGGAATAAACCTCCCCTAATCTGTATCCTTAAACTTACTGCTGACCAAAGAGAGCTTCTTACAGAAAAAAAGGATCAATTCAATGTTCTTTACCAAAAACACTTTTCAAAGAGAATAGTAATCATCCTGAAAAGAAATAATATATTTGACCCTAATAATCCGGTTGGATTAAGTATTTGTAATATCACTAATCCAGAAGAGCTGGCCAAATTTGTAGCCATCGCATCAAGCGGTGGAGAAACTGCCAATCTCTTCACAATCGATATTACAAAATGTGTCCAGATCAATTCTCATCAGGCACAACTATAATTTTGATCTTATACCAATCTTCACTGAAGATTGGTATTTTATTTATAGTTTTTTACTTTTTTACTCCATACGCTTTTCGTGCGTAAAAGAAAAGGAAAATTAAAATAATTACTACCAACACCACAAGAACGATATTCAAAACATAAGGGTATTTTTCGGTAAATGGAACTACCCGACCAGCAGGCGCAACGTAAGCATCATTCAACATAGTTTTTTCTCCAGAAAGTGAAACTTGAGATATATTTTCACTTTCAATGTACTGAAAAATTCTATCCAAATCATAGTGAGGAGCTTGGGCATAGGAATTACCGTAATAAATACTATAAAGAATACCCGGCTTTGCCTCCCAAATAATGTTTCGTGCAACGCTTTTTAATAAAGCAGTCTGACCAAAAGCTAACGGCTGATTATCCTGATTAAAAACAATTACCCTAACATACCTAGATGAAGTCTCGGGATAATTAATGGTTAACTCTGAGCCGGAAAACAATGAAGTGTTCACCTTAAAAATATAACCTTGACCTGTTAATCTCCAAGTCTTTTTATCTTGACTGGCTTGAATCACCACCCTTCTGTTAAAATTTGAATCCGATGAGGTTAAAGTTAGCGAATGAGTTGGTATAGGAGATCCCAAATCTGCGGTCAGCTCAGTACTTTTTTCCACCGAATTCAAAACGGCAGATACAGAAACTGTCACTCCTTCTTCAACCGCTTGTCGAACGTCATAGCGATACACCTGTGCACTAGAAACCGAAACCTCGTTCCCTTCTCCATTTCCGATTACCACATGAATGTAACGGGCAGTACTTTTTGGATAATTCACTTCCCCTTTACCTGCGGAAAAATTCGCTTGATTATCTGTAAAATTATAAACGTAACCCTTATCGGTCAATAGTTGCCAGTTACCATTTTTATCTGAAGCAAAAACAGACACTTGCCTACGAAAATTCTCTGAGGAAAACCCGATACTGATTCGATCATGAATGATGCCTCTGCTACCAAGATCCAAAGTAAAAGAAGTTTTACCACCCGAAGTGGAAAGATCAAGCAAGTTGGAAGAATAGTACTGATCATTGCCTGAAGAATTTTTCACAACCAACTGATACGGCACTTCCAAACCGAGAGCATCAACAACCCGAAGATCTTCGAGATTCGATTTGGCGTAAATATCCTTATCCAAAGTGGCTTGAACATACCCTGCAACTGAAACCGAAGGTACAGCAACAGCCTTTTTGAACTGCCAATCAGTTGGCTTAAAATCGGCAAAAGCATAAGTAGCAAAAGCGAAAATCCCAAGGATGCTGGCTGAGGTAATTATTTTTTTATTCATTAGCTTATTCGGTAATTATTTGCTTAATTCTATCTTTATATTTGGCGTATACGAAGGACCCAACAAGAGCAACGATGCCGAAAGTAATTGAAGAAATGATGCGATAAAGTTCTCCGAGATTCCAAACATCAACAAAAATTTTGAAAGCGGTAACAAAAAAGAAAGTTAAGCCAAAGCTTCTAAAGGCTTTGCTCCTTAAGGCAAATCCTGCAACTGTCAAAATAACCGCATACAAGGTCCAAAGAATCGAAATAGCCGTATTCTTTTGGTTTTGCAAACTAACAATTTTACTGTTAGCTGAATAAGGATTGAAAGATTGAGCTAAATTTTCACTTCCATAATTTATTTGCTGTACATTTTCTGTTGCTTGGATGGCGTATACATCTTGAATCTTTCTTTCGTAAATTCTAGAAACCTCTGTAGTCAAACTAAAAACCGTAATCAAGTTGGCAAAAACCAAAAATACGGTAGCCAAAATTTTCGGCTTAAAGATAATAATTTCTTTTTCCTCCGCCTGGTCATAGAAAAAGCCCAAAACATATGCCGCCAATATGGCTACTACAAACAGGAAAAAGGTCTGATTAAAAAATGGCAAACGCGAATAATCATAGCCAGAAAAAATTTCGGTAGAAAACAACCTGAGCATTCCAACAACATAAACAATTGGTCCGTAAGCGTGAAATTTTGCCTTGGGCACCGCAGTAGAAAAACCGGCAATAATCACCGCCTCAATAAGCCATGCAAGAGTTATCCACGTACCAGAAAGCTGAATTGGAATAGCCAAGGTCAAAAACAAAATGGCTATACCAGAAAGATACAAATTTAGATGCTTATCATTATCTGATGATTTTACAGATAAAAACGCCAACAGGAAATAAAGTAACGCCATCGCCACTGCAAAAAATCCCATAAAGGCGTGGAACCTGACTTCAAGCATACCGTAGCTCATACCAAAATATGAGAAAGCATTAATTGTCACCAGAGCCAAATCAGGCCCTCTAGTAACTTCGCCTCTAAGTAAATGATGCATCACGGTCGCAACGAGAAAAATCAAGAAAAACGCTGTCAGGAAGAAAAAAGTAATAAATAAATGTTCATCAGAATAATATTGCGCTCCCCAGCTCAAAAACAAAAGAGCTGTTCCAGCGAAAGCCATATAGTTAAGCTTCTGCCATTTCTCACGAAACGAAATTACCAAAACGCCAACATCAAGAATCAAAATGTACGTAAACAATGCGACTTCGGAATTCATACCCGCAGAAACAAGATAAGGAGTAATAAAACCGCCAAAAATTCCAACAGCAGCCAAAGTAAAAGCATTATCAACAATACTAATTGTAACCGAAAGTGCAGTAACCAAAAATAGGAATACAAACGCAACCGGCTGACTGATAAGATTATAAAATGCGAAGGAAGCATAAATAGTCATATAAAGAACACCAATGCCGCCCCCCATTAAAATATCTGAGTAACGTAAATATTTCGCACGAAGAAATTGTCCGAGCGCCAACAACGCAACACCAGAAATTAAACCGAGAATAACACGTCCAACAACACCGATTATATTATTATCAAAGGCGTATTTTAGGAAAAATGAAACACCTAAAAGCAACAAGACAATACCGATTTTCCCAAGCCAACGACCACCTTCTTCTTCACTAGAAATTGCTCTTGTAGCAGAAAAATCCTGTGACTTATTTGAATCCTGCGTCGACGAGGCGTTAACAGAGGACGCTCCCCCATCCATAATCCTATCCGACAAAACAGACACGTGACTTGTAGCTGAAGTTTCCGCGCGACTTTGATGTTCCAAACGAACCTCACTCTCCTGTGTTTTTTTACCAACTGATGACTCTTTTCTAGCCTTTAACTCAAGATTACTAATCCTACCACTCAGATTTAAAAAGGCGATAATACCGACAATAATAATTATAAGTTCAAACATAGATATTTATATATTAATTAAATTAAAAATTAAAATTGGACGACTTTTTCTCGAGACGACCGGCCCCAGAAGGATTACTGTCGCTTAATATTTCCTGACTATCACTATATCCATCTCCATCCGTATCCTTCTTAAATTTGTTTGTACCAATATAATCCTCAAAAAAATCAGGAACTCCGTCCACGTCAGTATCAATCTTTGACCGATCTAACACTTCCACTGATAAATTCAGTTCATTGGCTGTGTTTAAACCCTCAACATAGCGCAGTATAATTTTTTGCTGTTTTGGATTTGAATAATCTATATCAAACAACGGAGAAAGACTTGAACCTTGCTTATAAGCCGAATGGGTCAAAGTATAAGCCAATTTATAACCATTACCAGATTTTGAATAAGCAAAAGGTGAATTGGTATATGCGTCAAGTGGCACAGTTTTAAGAATCTGAGTATTATTGTAAATTTTTTCGTAATAGGCCTTATCACCAACATACTCTTCGACAACTGGAGTAGAAATTTTATTTTCTTTAGTTTCTGCTTTATTTGGAATAACGTTAATCGTAGTAAGTTCCGAAAGTGAAACCGGATATCTATTAAAAAGAATTTTATAAACATTCAAAGCCTCTCTGATTTTCTTAACCGCTGTCTCCTCTTTTTTTGCCAAATAATCCTCCTTGCTCATCCCAGTCAAAGCAGTAGTGGCATCGGCAAACGACATTGTGTTGGTAGGTTCAGAAAGAATGATCGGCTTATTAATATCCGACAATTTAACTCCAAAAGATAACGAAACTTGTTTTTCCTTCATTCTGGAAACTTCATCCTTAGGCACAAAGCGCATCGTATAGACAAATTTAACAGGAAAACCCTTCTCATCAGCCCAAAGTGTTAAAAAATTATTTTGATTTAAATAGTCAAAAATCTGAGTAAAGGCAGGACTGTCTAAATACGCCAAAATTTCGGGACTTGAAACAACAAAGGACCTCCCTCCAAAACGATTCTCAAAATCACGCACTAAACGCTTATAGAAATTAACAATACGCGTTCTTTCAAGCTTCAAATCGTATTTATAAACCGACACACCATCCAACTTTTCCTTAACAGGTAAGCCATTAATAACAAGGGCCTTTTCATCATTGGCGATCTCCACAAAAAGTTTAATCTGTTCGGAAGCCAAAATTTTGGCATTATTGTAAATCTCCTCAGTCGCACCATCAGCAGTAAGTTTCGAAAAAGGGGAATAATCTGAATTGGCAATATCCTGAGGTGTCATCTTTATCCATAAACCTATAATTTTTGAAAAATCAACAAAACTTGAAAAAACTGATGGAACCTTGTTAACTCTGGCAAATAAATTATCCCCAATTTTTGAAAGTTCAGTATCAAAAATAAACTTTGAATCCTCAAATGCAGCTTGACCAATTATTTGAAAATGTCCGTCAGCATTTGCCGATGAGCGTTCAACTGTTCCTAAAAATGAAAGACTGCTGTCTAGGCTAAGTGGAATATAATTTGCATATTCATCTACGCTGCCAAAAATTTCTAAAAACACTGGCTGTTGAGGCTTACCAGTAAAATAATAATTTGAAGATATATTTTTTTCAGTGAAGGTCACAGTTTTGCCAGCAGAAAACATTTCACTTGAACTTTTTTTAATAGCATTAGCCGCCTCCTCGGTTTCAAAAGCAATGGTTAAAGCAAAACTCTTACCTCCCGAAATAACAACATAACCATATTGACCTCCCAAAGGATCGTTACTGTTAACTGAAAGTATTGCAAGATTAGCAGGGTACTTTTTATTCTTACTTATATAATTTTGAAGACCTAGCATTATTTGATCAAAATCCCTGAAACGATCCTGATCTCTTCCGAATAAAAGACTTTGGTCTTGGCCATCCGGAAGTGTAAGTTTAAAAGGCCTAGCGTCCTCGTCACGAGGAGAAACCATAGCACTCAAACTAAGTTTGTAGGAAGTTGAATTAATACGGTCAAAACTTCCAAAAATACCGGAAAGCAAATTACTCTCATCGTATGGTGGTTTAGAAAAGGGTCCTAGAGCAAAAAAATAAGCGTAAGCGGAAATTCCAACCATCAAGAAAACCAATAAACCTACAACAGAAAATATCAAAAAATGATGGTTACCCTTTTTAAGGGCATCACCTTGAGTGACCGAACTAGGCCCGGGCGAGATTGTAACAGATTGAACGGGAGAAATATTTGCAGAATTTAAAACAGTTGACTCAAGAGGTGTCGGCTCAACTGTTTGAGGTAAAACTGTTTGGTTAGAGATTGGAATTTGACTTTGTTCAGCCACATTTGTCAAAGGAATTTTCTGCCCATTATAAACAGGTGAAGGCTTAAGAAATACTACTCCCTCCTCGACATCCTGAGGCATCCAACCTATCCCAACAAGCATCGTTCTTGCCGAACTTTCGTTAAGAGATGGATTAACTTGTTTAACCTTAGAAAGATATTCAACTTGTCGACTGGTAAGCATCGATTATTAAATTAAATTTACTTAGCAAATTTATCATATACCAGATACCCTACAAAAAAACCCGTTACCCCTAAGGCTGTACCCCAAGCAATCAAATGCTTTCTATGAGGTTGAGATTTTTGACCCATCAAAGATTTTTTAAAAAGTGGTGAACCTATAGGAAATGGGTTTTGCTTGATAACAATCGGCTTCAAAAACACAACAGGATTAATTATTTTTGGAGAATTTGTTTGTTCAAGTGGTGATGGAACACTAACTGGAGTCGGCTTAACATACAAATGAGGGCGATTCAAAAAATTAACACCGTGTTTAATTTCCTCGGGCGACCATTTCAAAGCAGTCAACATAATCTTTACCGTTTGTTCTGGCAAAGGAGGATTTGAATCGCCTATCTTCATTAAGTAACCTATCTGATCGTCAGTTAGCATATGTAAATTATAGCAGATTTATTGTGATTATTGTGCACAATTTTATTAATCGTAAATAATCAACATAAAACCTCTCTCCCACGTCGAGGGAGAGAGGTTTTAAATAGGACTATCGGCTTCGCTTCGCAGCTTTTCGCTTCTTAGCAGGCTTCTTTGCCTTTGATCGCTTCGCTTTCTTTTTTGTTGCCATTGGAGTTTTGTAGATAATTCGAATCCATATTCGAATTTAAATTTAAATCATAAAAAGTATACAATAAATTTTCGACTGTTCCGATTTACCGGAATGAAAAAAATATTTTTCAAAATTATTGCATTGACTCTACTTATATTATGAGGCTTACGTAAAAAACTACAATGGTGAAAATAATAAAACTGTGGACAACTCGAAATTTTTAAAAAAAATAAATGAAATTAAAAAAATAATTCTGTAAAAACATTCGTAACTATTCGAAAAATTTTCTTAAATAAAAATCACCAGCCGAAACTGGTGATGTGATTAACTTTGGTCGTACCTAATCAGCGAACCGAAGCGCGGCCTCCGCGGCAAGCTCCGATCGATAAGAATTTACCAAACTGACGGACCCAAAACGCTCCCAACCCGCCATTCGTGAAAGGAGAACGGTCATTCCATCATCCTCATTGGGCGTCAGTGTCCTGTTGTCCACTTGTCCTGAATCACCTGTGCAAACGATTTTGGTAGCCTGACCAGCGCGAGTAAGCAAGGTGTGAACCTCGTGTTTGTCCATGTTTTGGATATCATCGAGGACAAAGAATATTCTTCTTATTGTTCGGCCTCGAGCATAGGTGACCGTTGTGATTCTCAGTAACCCTTCTTGAACCAGGTCAGTTTCGGCTGAAGAAC
Source organism: Candidatus Tayloriibacteriota bacterium (assembly GCA_009695005.1). GTDB lineage: Bacteria > Patescibacteriota > Minisyncoccia > Phycocordibacterales > SIBU01 > SIBU01. The sequence goes on along the minus strand of SIBU01000001.1, from coordinate 21,439 downwards.
CAACAATTTCCTCCAGGGCGTCGGAAACCGAGTTCCTTACCGATAGTGTGAACCGATCGGCACACCAAAATGCGAACTGGACTTTGTTGAGGGGAGCCAATCTTAGATTGTTCGAGAGATAAAGGAACTTCCACCTTGTTGCTAAATGTCGGTTCCTTATGCTGTCCAACAGGCAACTTACCAATCGCCCGCAGACCTGCTAACAATGCGAGTGAGGTCTTCCCCGTCCCAGCAATACCAGAAAGAGCGACGAGCCTGATATCCGGATCGACAAGAAGCCCGAGTGCGAATGCTTGCCTGAAATCACGAGGATGAAAACCCTTCGTATCAATTTCTCTGGTCGGCTTCTGCACAAGTCGCAACATACCGGACGCCTTCTTGAGAATTGCTAGGGATACTCTTCTAGCATTCACCCCTGTGAGAACAAGACATGCATTTGGGTGCAATGTTGCAAGATCTTCACTTGAAACAATTCCGCTAACAGGAACGAGTGCCCCCGCACGATTGTTTGATATTATTTCGTCGGGAACGTCGAGCTCAGCGTAATTTCGTATTAGAGGTCCGAGTTTAGCCGAAGGTTCATTCCCTTTTCCTTGAATGTCGATACCCAAATCCCTGAGTATAAAACGCGTCGATCCATTTTGTCCGACCTTCTTCAATCTCCCAGTAAGAGAAAGTCGTCGTCCCGACAATTGCGCTAGTTGCTCTAATAGCACCCCGTGGCTCACTCGAGTGGGCGTACCGATTGGTTCTTCCATAATTGTGGAATCCCTTGGTTGAATTTTTTTATTTTTATTAAGACCTGCGGGTTAATTGACCCGCTATCTAGCCACACTCTACACCTAGAGTGTCAGCGCTTACAAGCCAGAATACAAACCAAAACCCACTTTACACAAAAGCGCAAAGTGGGTTAGTCTAACCTTATTAAAACACTATCTCATACACCTAAAGCAACTTTTTTGAACCTCTCGAGTTTTTATATATTTATTTCCACAGGTGCAAATTAAAATAGCCGTCTTTTCCGGTTTCTCTATCCAGTGGCCATCCTTCTGGAACGTTTTTGGGGGTCCATGTTTAATAACAACCATTTTATTCAACAAAAGTTAAAGCTTTACCGGTCTTACCCGCTCTACCTGTTCGTCCAATACGGTGAACATAATCATCATAAGTAGCTGGGATATCAAAGTTGATAACATGTGAGACGTTGGCGATATCCAATCCTCTAGCAGCAACATCAGTAGCCACGAGAATTTGAGTTCGTCCTTCCTTGAAAGCAGCCAAAGCTCTTTGTCTACCGGATTGATTTTTATTTCCGTGAATAGACTCGGCTTTGAAACCTCGTTCCACCAATACGTTGGATAATTTTTCTACTCCGTGTTTTGTTCGTCCGAAAATCAAAACTTTTGCAAATTCCGGTTTGATAAGCAAATCGTGAAGCACATCGATCTTTGTCATATTTTGAGCAATCCGGATGATATCCTGATCAACATTTTTTGAAGTATCCTGAGTCTTAACCGAAACACTTACAGGTTCATGCAAAAATTCCTTAATCAATGAATCAATTTCTCTGGACATTGTTGCGGAAAAAAACAAAGTGTGACGCGGACGAGGCATTCGAGACATCATAAATCTCATATCATTTACAAATCCCATATCAAGCATTCGATCGGCTTCATCCAAAACGACAGTCTTAAACTGCATAAGATTTATATTCTTTCGTTCTATCAAATCTTTCAGACGACCTGGAGTACCAATAATAAAATTATTTTTATAGCGAAGTTCGGAAATTTGTCTTCCGATTCCCGCTCCTCCTACGCAACAAACCGAAAAGATTTTCATTCCCTTAACAAATCCCTTCAGCTCATCGTTTATTTGCAAAGCCAACTCACGAGTAGGCACAACAACAAGAACCTGCTCAACCGGATTTCTCAAAACTTTATCGATTAAAGGAATAAGAAAAGCTGCGGTCTTACCTGTACCGGTGTTAGCAATACCAACAACATCATTACCCTTTAAAATATAAGGAATAATCCTGTCTTGAATCGGTGTTGGCGCACTGTAACCTTTTATTAAAATATTTGCCTTAAGGCGCTCATCAATCTGAAAATCACTGAACTTATGTTCCGAAATATACTGTTTAACCTCTTCAGTAGTTACAACCGCTTTGTTTATGAATTTTGAAATATCGATTCGCTGACCCGCTGGGCCACCAAACCTTCTACCCCCACCACCAAAACGACTACCACCACGACCTCCACCGAATGAAGGTTTTGATCCGCCACGAAAACCTCCACCACCTCTATAGAGAGCACTAGAATGCGAGGCCCTTCCTGCTGAGGCAGATGAACCCTGATTACTGTACGAAGAATTACCCCCTACAGACCTCTGGGCTGGGGGTTTACCGAATCTGGAACTTGCACCAAATGAAGGTCTGCCACTACCGCGAGAGCTTCCAGTGCCACCGCCACCTTCTCTTTTAAAATTTCCTGAATACATTGGAATTGAATAATATATTAAAACTCATATTTTGTCAAATATTTAGCGCCCCGTTCAAACTCAAATTCTCTTTCGCCCCGATACCTATAAAAATTCTTTTGAGAAACCGACAATTAAAATGCTGACTTAATTCCGGAGATCACCTTTTTAAACCATGAACCTAGGGCTGTACTGGGTTTTTTTATAGCCGAAGGTGAAGTGGTTCCTTGCGAGATTGCCACAGATGCCAATTGACCTTTTCCAGAAACTTTAGAAGTTAAACGTAAATTATTATTGCCAGTTTTAACGATATTTTTCTGTGCAGAAGAAGTTTTACTGACGGTAGCAGTAGAAGAAATTTTTGCCTTCTTTGCCTGATTTAATTTTATATTTTGTGGCGCTTCTGTTTCCAAATTTTCGAGTAAAGAATTTTCAACATTTTCCACAGGGACCACAATAGGAACTCGGGTCGTGCCGAGTAAACCCGCCAAGGTGGGATGAATTGCCTCAGTCGGAGCAAAAGTCGGGCCGGCCGGGCCATTGGTCGGCGCGACAATTTCTCTGTAAGTTACAAATGAGGTGAAATGTTTTGTCCAAATTACCAAATTACTTCCAACATTTATTTTACACTCAGAGTTTGCACCTGCGAGCTGAGTTTCAACCACAACTTGATCATCAGCCGAACAAACAGTGTTTATTATATTCAAGACTGAACCAGATCGGCTATATCCAACCGATGTGTTGGCCTGATTCGGCAGTAAAATTCTAGCTGGTTTTGAAAGTATGAGTGACTCACTTTCGGAACCAATTTCTACCACGGATGCCACTGTGGCAATCATATTAAAACTTGGTATAGGTGTAACTGAGCTTTGCGCCAAAATTTTTGGCAACCCGATTGAACCATTCCAACTGGCCGGACCGGAAATCGTGATGCCTTCAGGCAAAACAAGTTTTACTTGACCCAAACTTGTACTTGAATTAACTATCACTTCCCCACCGATAGTTGCCGAATTACCATTAACACCCGAAACCACTAAAGCTGAAATATCGATACGGGCATTTAAAACTTCACTGGGAACATTTACCGTAGAGGTAGCAACAGTAGCGGCAGACACCACAATATCCGGCGCACCCGAATTTACAGAACTAGAAGAGGTTAAAGGAACTTGCTTTTTAATCACCACATAAAATTGCGAAGTTGAGGTATTTAATTTTGAATCGGCAATCAAACAATTAACCGTCGTCGTGCCGATTGAAAAAATATTTCCCGAAACAGGCTCACAAATTGTTGACAAAGAACCATCAACCAAATCGAAAGCCAACGGTGAAATGTAATCTACTTGCGCACCAAGCACGGACTTGGCGGGAAGATAAATCGAATCTTTGCTCGTAACTACCGGCGGAGTATGATCCGTAATCACCACTACTGAATTACTAACTGAAATATTTCCTGCACCATCATTAGCTGTCCAAGTAACAGTAGTTGAACCGACATTAAATGTATGTGGAGAATAATAAACTTCTAACGTAGTTGTAGAAACCGCATCGGCAACCGTCGCCAAAACCAAATTAGGAACAGAAACTGTAGTAGTGGCTTCAAAAATTTGAACAGCTGGTGGAACAATCGAAGGTCCTGTTGTATCCGAAACACTTAAAACAAAAGACATCTCACTTGAATTACCGGCATCGTCAATACTGACACAACTAATCGTCGTCGAACCTAAAGCCATTTGAAAACCTGAAACTGGCGAACATGAAACTGAAGGCGTACTGTCTATCTCGTCATTTACCGAAGGTAAAGTGAAAGAAGCAATGGCGCCATTTTGATTAACCGCCTCTACAAGAACGTGACCATGCGGAACAAAAACTGGAGCAACTTTATCAATATTGGAAATGGTTACAGTCGATGTCGAAATGTTGCTAGCAATGTCTTTAGCGACAAAATCAAAGAAACCGTTTTCTGTAAAAATGTGCGAGTCAAAATTAAGTACTCCATTGTTAACTGAAGCATTAACTGTTATATCCTGATTTGTTGAAGCTATAACATACGGAGAAAAACTAATGATCGGGGGTACACTGTCGTAAACTCTCACAAGCTCAGCTGATGCGGTATTTAAATTTAATGCTCCATCATGTGTAACAGTGGCCGGCACATCGACAGTAACCGAACCTTGCCCAGCCGGAACAATATCAAAAGTATAAGTTGACGAATCTACCGAAACAAAATTACCGGCAAGACCATTTCCAACAATCACGTCAAAAACCTCAAAATCATAAACTGGTTTAGAAAATTTCGCCGTCACTTTTATCGGCGAGGTATTAAAAGGACTGACACTCTCCGAAGAAAGATCCGCAGTTGGTACAATCAAATCTATTGTAAATGGTGAAACAGAAATTTGATTGCCTACATTTCCACTTTGATCGACAATCTTAATTTGACAATTGGAGTGTAGACCGGAAGAAAGAGTACCGAAAGTAATTTTATTTAAACCAAAAACAGTGGAAGTTGTAGTGGCAGTACAGTCACCCAAATAAGTAATCGTTCCGCTCTCACTAGAAAAAAAAGTATAGTCAGGAGTAACGTCATTCACCTCAACGGGTACGGGAGAACTTTCGGAAATTATAGGAGATACCCCGTCTAAAGGCACAACTGCCACAAAATCATGAACAATATTTCCTGCAAGATCCCTGATTGACCCTCCGAAACTCACAAGAGGGGTGTCCCCGGTATTCATACCACTACTAATTATAAGATTGAGCTCTTTATCGGAAATTTTCGAAGCTTCAATAACATTAAACCCCTCTACACTGAAACTTGAACCTTCACTAGAAAATGTAGTGCCATCAAGGTCCTCAGAGAAAACAAGGTTAATAGTAGTTGTTGAAATTGTTTTGGCGAATACAATTTCCGGCATATTTGCATCAACCGACAAAGTATTTGATTCAGGAGTGGTATATGGAGAACTTAGATTACCGGTAGCATCAGACAAAACAACACTTACGGGTAACGTACCGCTTTCGCGGTCAGTCTCCCCTTCAGTAACAACATAACTTGCAACATATGTACCGTCACCTAGACCTAAATCATAGAAATTACCTACCGGAACCCCATTGATAGTTATTTCTCCAGCACTATACCCAGAGATATCGGCGGTGATATTTAGCGTAACAATATCGTTTATTTTCACACGACCTTCATTTGGAGAAATGGTTACCGAGATTACCACAGGTGGTGTTCGATCAATGCCTTCAATTTGATTTGAAGTGGCATACGTGGTGTTGCCAACCGCGTCTAAAGCTTTATAACAAACTTGTTTACCATTATCAGACTCTGAGGTAAAGACCGCTGGTACATAAGGAATAAAATCCTTAGCACCACCATCACACACTCCGCTTTCGGTTAATCGCCAACTCAAAACACCGTCCGGAGAAGTGGCCGTTACTTCCTTTGACAGTGAAAAGCTGGAGTCTGGATTTGAAATTAAAATCGATGGCTCAATATTATCTATTGTAAAATTATTTTCTAAAGTAGGTGTGGGATTAATCACATTTCCCGCCAAATCAGTTGCCCCCTCCAAATAAACTGCAATACTCCCACCTCCAGATTGAACAGTGTATTCGAAAAAGTAATGTGTACTATCAACCTTAGTAGCCACCTCGTGAGCAAAATTATTTCCTCCTTCCATAGAAATCTTCAATGTTGGAGAATCCGCTATAGGCTCATCCGTCACTATTGAAATAGTTACAGTATTACCGGATTTTTCCTCCTCTTTGGAAAAACTAATCGTAGCCAATGGCCTAATACCATCAATAAAAAAACTTTCGTTGGAAACTAAGTTACCAATAGCATTACCAGCCAAATCCAGAACATCGGAAACCATCGAAGTAGTTGTTCCGTTGCCAGCATCAACTATATAAGAAAAAGTATAGTGAGTATCGTCAACTTTTGTCATTTCAGTAGGACCGACAATATTGGAGCCTGAAAGAGAAATTTTCGGTAAAGGCGAGTCGGCAATTGATTCATCAAAGGTTGCTGTTATAATTTCCGTATATCCCGGATGAGTAGGATTTTTTGAATAATCAAATGTGACAGAGGGACCTTGGCCATCAGAAATTAACGTGGTTGTAGATAAAAAATTATTTCCAGAAAGATCCAAGATACTTCCATCAACCGAAACCGTCCCAGTAGCAATACTTGATACAGATGTGCCGGAAAAAGAAAGAGAAATGACAGATGAACCTGAACCGGAAACCGAAGATAATGCTCGAGCACCCAAGGAACCGGCTATAAAATTAGAAAAATCCGACAAAACAACTTGAACAGGTTTGCTAAATGAGATTGTAAGCTGATTACCCCCCGAAATTTTTGCTGAAGAGATTATTGGTATTGAAACATCCAAGGCAAACATTAGCGCTGGTCCAGAAGGACCAATATTCCCGGCAACATCCGTCACTTTCGCAACAATCTCCTTTTGACCATCTAAACCAAGTTGACCATGTAAAATTGGAAAAACCACACTACCTGAAACTAAATCCTGAACTGAAATTACATGAGGTGCGAGTCCTTCAATTTGTCCATTGCCATTAAGTCTCAAGTCCAAACTATCACCAACTACCGCATCACTATCTACTAAAGGTACAGTAACAGAGAAACCTCCCGACTCGATTGAAAAATTGGCAGTACTACCTCCAAAGCTTTTAACAGGCGTCCCCGGAGATCCTGGAGGTTGACCATCAGCTACACTGGTTGTTGTAGCCAAAAAAGTATTTCCTGCCAAATCAGAAATACCTCCACCGATAGAAATTATTCCAACAGCACTAGTTGAGGCGATCAAACCATCGAAATTTACAATATATGAATTAGTAGTCGTAGAAATGCTAATAACATTTCTCATTCCACCCGGAGAAAGAGTAATGCCATAAAAATCTTCCGTAACTGCCGATACAGGTTCTGAGAAATTCAAAGTTACTTCATTACCCCCCGTAAGCTTAGCCGAAACCAAAATCGGAGATTCCGGATCAAAGATGATGCTTGAATTATCGGCCGTCATGGTTGTAGTTGAAAAATACGGCACACCATCAGTTGTCGAAGCGGTCACAATTTGAAAAAAAGGCAAAGTTCCAGTCGCATCAATAGCAGTCATGGCCTTAGTAGCAACCCAACTATTTCCTGAAGGACTAAACAAAGTTACACCAGTAGTTGTACCGTTTATTGAAACTACTGGAGAAAAATCAAGTACAGTATCCGAAATGAATGAGAGAGTTACCTGATCATTAATCTTGGCGAACCCTGACCTGACACCATCTGAACTTATAGAAACTCCTGAGACAACCGGAGCCAAACCAAAAACATTCAAATATCCAGCAAAAAAAAGAGTGACTCCCAAAAAAAGGCTAATCAGTTTATATTTATTTCTTACACATTCATTATAAAAACTTATTTTCAAGTTCATAAAAATACCAGAACAGAAACGATGCATCTGTAAAATTGAGATTAACACAGAGAGGTGGAGCGTTAACGCAATTAAACACAGAATACAATACAAGGGAATGAATGATATTTTCACCCTAAAAGTAAAATTACTTAGTAAATTAAAACTGACTTTAAAAGACAACAATAGGACATAAAGGACAACAAGAAAAGGCTTATGTTTCAACACTAAATACTTCCTCGACTAGAACCAACTTATTATTTAATTTTATTTATCTTAAGAGCTTCAGGATGTTTAGTGCTCCAAGTGTACATGGCAATTGAGGCAGATGCGGCAGCGTTCAAAGATTCACATTTCGGATTAATCGGTATCGAAAGCACTTTATCGCACAATTCAAAAGTTTTTTGTCTAATGCCTTCGCCTTCACTTCCCAACACAAAAAGTGTGGGCATGTCAAATTCTTCTTTAGTTACTGTGTATTTTGCGTTGGCAGATAATCCATAAACCGCAAAACCTCGGTCCTTCAAATCTCTAATTACAGTGTTGATATTACCGATTTTAACCAAAGGAATCTTGAAAGCCATCCCCGCTGAAACCTTAACAACAGCACCTGTTACCTGCGCTTGATTATGTTCCGGAATAAGTACACCTGAAATACCAAATGCCGATGCATTTCGGATCACAGCCCCAACATTTTGCGGGTCCTGCAGTTCATCCAAAAGTACGAGCGATGTGCTTGGTTCCACAGCGAGTTGATCCGCGAATTCAGAGTAATCTTGCATTAACTTGGAAAGCGAAACCATCCCAACAATTCCTTGATGAACTACACCGTCCCCAACTTCCCTAGGCATCTTGGCGCTCAAATTGATACTGTGACTCCTAATAAGGTCAAGAATCTCTGTATCGTCAAAATGCTTCGCAAGAAACACCTCTTCGAGCACGTCCGGAGCAAAGATGAGTGCCTCCTTTAGTGCATGCTTGCCATATATGTATATTCTGTCTGTCATTCTAAGGAGTATACTCGAAGATCGTAAAGGATGCGAGAATTCCACCTTTGTTGTACTATATCGCAATGAAAAGAAGTCGAAACAGTGGAGCGGGTCAAGAATTTTGGAACAAGGAGTATAGGGGTGGGAATCACCTTGCGCTTTCGGAAAATCCAAGCGAGGATTTGATTAAATTCACAAGATGGTTGGAACGTGAATCTGGAAAAGAATATTTAAACATAAAATCATCGGTACTAGACCTTGGATGTGGCAATGGACGAAACCTTATATATCTTTCCAAAAATTTTGGCATGCGCGGTTTAGGTTTTGATATATCCGAGGAAGCCATTCTTTTGGCAAAAAAATTAAGCGAAGATTTGTCAATTGAATACCAAACAAGAAGCATCGCCGGACAAATCAATATTCCTGAAAAATCCCAAAATTTTGTTCTTGACATGATGACCTCACATTTTCTAAATGAAAGTGAAAGAAAAAGTCTATTAACTGAAATTTCTCGTGTCCTAAAACCAGGAGGATGGTTTTTTTGGAAAACATTTTTACGTGACGAAGATGAACATGCGGAAAGACTGCTCAAAGAAAGCCCAGCTGGGGAAAGTGGTTCATACATACATCCAAAAATAGGAGTTGCCGAGCACGTGTACACCGAAAATGAAATTTCCAAATTACTCGATGAGAATTTCGATATTCTTAAAATCACAAAGTCACACTCCCACTTACGCCGAGGTCAGGCGTTCAAACGTCGAAGTATGTCGATATACGCTCAAAGAAAATTTTGAACAAACCAAACTAATATTTTATTGCATTTACAAGAGCCTTTAAAACAATCGAAAGCTTCATCGTAGCCACACCAGTCACTCGATCGGCTCCTCCATAATATATATATACCAATCCATTTCGAACAACGGCTCCACATGGAAATACAACATTGTTTACGATTCCCTCTTTTTCGTAAATCTCCTCTGGTTCAAATATCGGATCGGTTGAACGCGCAAGCAAAACTGTCGGATCTTTCTTATCTAAAAGTACCGCTCCAACGCGATAAACATGATCATTTTTAGAGGATGCATGATACAGCAATAACCACCCCTTCGATGTTTCTATAGGGGGCGCGCTGATTCCAACCTTACCAGTATCCCAATTGCCGACCCGCGGACCCAGTACTTTTATGCACTTATTAACCATTTCATGCTTTTTGAAATCTAAAGTATCCAGATAATCGGCACAAATATCACTACCAATGCGGTGAAAAATCAAATACTTATTATTAAATTTTCTGGGAAGAATACAGGTATCCTTATCATCTACACCTGGAGGAGTAACAAGAAAAGGCTTTTCCCAATTAAATTTTCGAGCAAGAAAATCCTTTACTTCTATCGAGGTTATCGCCGCTCTTGCTGGGCCAATTCCATCAAAAGCCGTATAACACATATACAACTTACTACCGATTTTTGTAAGACGTGGGTCCTCACAACCGGAATTAGTGTTAGGGATTTTTTTGCTTTCAAAAGATTCTCTTGGTACATAAATCGGATCCACCAAACGCTCACTTATCGTCAAACCGTCCTCTGATACCGCATAACCAATACTGGAAGTGTTATCCGAAGATGAAGCTCGGTAAAGTAGACGAATTTTTTTATTGAGTTCTATAGCCGCGGGGTTAAAAGTTGCGACTGACTCCCAAGAATTAGAGGGGTTGGGAGAAATAATAGGGTTGCCGGTATAACGTTTAAATTTAAACTTCTCTGAAGTTCCTGAAGCCATACTTGAAATAAGATCCGTAAGATTAACTCTCGCCTTACAAACCGTTGTATCGGCAGCACCATAATAGATTACTAAAGTATTTTTAATAACAATCGCACCTGAAGGAAAAATAACATTTGCTACGTAACCAGACATTTCATACGGCTCTTCAGGAAAAAGTAAAGGTCCATGAGTCCGTCCAATAATTTTACGCGGGTCGTTCAAATCCAAAAGAACAGCTTCGATACCGAAAACACGGTCAAAATGCTCCGAGGATGGAAAATAATTTTGAATGTGGGAATATATTAGAAGCCAGCCGTGCTTGGTTTTAATTGGCACGGCTCCAACTTCAACGTGCTCACTGTCGTTCCTTCTCGGATCCAAAGTGTGAGTATCGATTTGCGCATGCCATTTTTCCCAAAATTCCTCAGACCATAATTCATCCATTGAATCAACTTGGGCAATTGCCATTTTGGCAGGAGGCGAATCGGTATGTGCTGAGAGAATTACTGTAATTTTACCTCCAATTCTTTCGGGAAAAAGTGCCATTGCCTTGGCATTAAACGGAGTGACCAAATGACGTTCAGAAACTTTTTTTAAATCTTTCGATACAGCCACCGCAACCTTTATTCCTTCAGCACAAAAAGGAAAATGTGAAAGGGCAGTATAAAAAGTGTAATAATTACCCTCAAAATAAGTCACGCGTGGATCTTCGCAACCAAACCTTTCCCATTCCATCTTAGGTTCGATAAACGAAGCTCTCTCCGTGAAGTTGCTGCCATCCAAACTTTTTGCTCTGCCGATAATGGAAATCTGGCTCGGATTTTGCAACGAATCCGGCAACGAGACTGCTCGATAAAGAGCAATCATTCCTTTACCAAATTTATGTGGTGAAAGATTGAAGGTAGCAAAAGCCTCCCAAAAACGCTCGTGACTTGGCACCAACACAGGATTATGACGCGATCTTTTTACAACAAACATATTTTAATTATTTAATGAAAATTGGAGTCAGAGTACAATTTAGCTCAACATCTTTTTCCAAACTCCAAAGTAACTGGTCAATTGGAAATGTTGCCAAACAACTCACCTTGTCTGCTCCACCATAATAAACATAAAGTATATCATCTTGAAGTACGGCTCCACTTGGATATGCAATTCCCGGTTTGCCGTCATTTTCATACCATTCGTCAGGGGAAAGAATCGGTTTTCTGGTTCTCGCTATCACTTTCCTTGGGTCACTCAACGAAAGTAACATTGCACCAATTTTATATCGAGAGGAATCCATTCTATCGACTGCGTTATAAATCGAAAGCCAACCCTTGTTAGTTTTAATCGGAGCCGAACCCATGCTAAGTTTTTGACTATCCCAAAATGAATGTCGTGGAGGAATATGTCCCTTACTCCCAAGCCACCTTATCCCCTCTCCAAAAACCAATTCCGGAACAAAATCAACAATTATATTAGGCCAAATTCTATGAAAAATCACATAATTCCCTTTTACTTTTTCTGGCAAAATAACAACACTTTTACTTCCAACATTGGGAGCCGACATAAGCATTGGAGTGGTCCAGTTCCAACGTTTATTCTTAAAATCTTTTACACTGATTGAAGTTAAAGCCGTACGCATTGGCCAAGTACCAACATGCGCCACATAAGTCATATAAATTCGATCATCAATTCTGGTTAATTTTGGGTCCTCACATCCTCCCCAACTTCCTCCGGAACCAAACATGCTCTGATTAAAATTCAATATTTTTCCGTCTGGCAATTTTTCGAAAGGTTTTCTCGCAGTGTAAACGGGGAAATTTTGACGTTCGTCCACAAAAGAACCGTTACTTGATGAAGCATATCCAAAACGTGAAGTCCCATCTTCACCTACAGCCCGATATACAAAATGAACTTTATTATCCAATTGAATCGCAGCAGGATTAAATGTTCCCTGATTTTCCCAGTCATTTAAAGTTGGGCAAATAATTGGATTGTCCTCTGATTTGTTTAACATTACGGGTTTATGCTTATAGTGATTAGCCAAAATTTCTTCACTAAATTCAATAAAGCCTACCTCGCCAGGAACTTTAACGACATATATTCTTAACTTTCTCTTTCCTACTAAGGTCAAAACAGGCACAATTCCCAGGAACGTTGCCTCTTGACCCTTTTGTAAGTCTAACTCGGCAATCGGTACTTCGCTTTGCCAAAGCAAATGAAGTGGATTATATGCCGAAAAAAGAGCCGCTCCAATTTTTACAAAATGCTTTTCACCCACTTTCTCATTTCTCAAGTTTACATCGGTAAAAATATCATGCATCGCATTAACCTTATAAAATACAGCGATACCTTCTGGAACCACAACAGTGCCTATAACCTGCACTGGTCGTCCATCTGAAAAATGCCAATAAGGAACATGGGAAGGTTTTTCGATTGTCCAGGTTTTCAGATTTTTAGAAATGGCGGCATGAAGAGTTCCAGATCCAAAATACAAAGCAGAAATCGGTCCAAAAAAAGCACTGGCTGGAAAACCCACATCTTTTATCTTACCTTGAACATGCCAGGTTTCTCCATCTTTTGACGTTGCGTAATGAAGTTTTTTACCAGCCTTTTCGTGAAAAACGTAAGTCATAAAAAGTCCACCTTCATTCTCAGCCAAACGAAAATTCGAACACAACGAAACGTCCTCTTTACTTCGATCTTTATTTTTAATAACTACTTCCTTTGTGCGCTCAGAAAATTTTACACCATCCTTACTTGTACTTAAAACAATAATTTGTTTATCCAAAATTGTTTTCCTGCGGAGCAGGATAGTCTTTTTACCTTTACAACCAACCGAAAGAAACTCAAACTTCTCGATTTCCGACTTTGTTTTTTTTAATTTCTTAAACATTTAATTCAGGATCTACCATAACGATCCTCTAACCGCACAATGTCACCCTCATCAAAACGACCACTAGCGATTTCCAAAATTTCAACATCATCATGAGGTGCAGAAAGACGATGAACCTTTTCGGTCGGAATTACAAATTCATCCCCTTTTTTTGCGTAAATTTTTTTCTGACCTATAACAATTTCTGGATTACCAAAAATAACTCTCCAAAATTCACTGCGTTTGTGATGATATTGCAAACTCAAACCTTCACCGTGTTTAACAAAAATAGTCTTAACAGTTACTGATTCATTTTCAGTATACTGTCTAAATTCTCCCCACGGACGTTTTTCAGTAAATATTTTTTCTGTATTCATATATTTAACAGGAAAAGAGAAACTGCTAAGCAAATTATATGCTTACTATTATAATCCCTAAAGCACTTATGCGACAAGCCTAAAAAGGTGCCTAATTCTATGGACATTTTGACTATTCACAAGTTAAATAGTTAAATTAGAAAAAATTATATTAACTTGTCTAGTAAAGCAATCTTCTTTTGCCTTGATAATTGCTTAATCACATACTCCCTCTTCATCGCCTCACTTTTGGTTTCAAATTTCTCAAAATATTTTAACACAACGGGCTGTCTGGATCTGGTGTAACGAGCGCCAGACTTTTTAGAGTTATGATTCGAAACTCTCTTTTCCAGGTCGTTAGTTGATCCACAGTAAAGAGTGTTATCGAAACATTCAACAATATATACAAAATACGGCATAAAATAATTTAGCTCCTATATTTTTTTATCAGAAACAACTAAACCATCCTTTAAGGTTATTATTCTTCCCGCCTTACTCGCGTATTCCACCTCATGAGTTACCATAATAATTGTTTGTCCGCTTTTATGAAGTTCAGAAAATGCTTCCATAACAGGCTCGGCACTTATGGAATCCAGATTAGCTGTCGGTTCATCGGCAAATAAAATATGCGGACCATGAGCAATTGCCCTTGCAATAGAAACTCTCTGCTGTTGCCCCCCAGAAAGTTGACTAGGCAAATTACCTAATTTTTCAGAAAGACCAACCGTCGACAATGCCACCTTGGCCTTTAAAACAGCATCGGAATACGAAAGACCTTGCATAAGCATAGGAAGTGCCACATTTTCCAAAGCGGTAAGTTCAGGAAGCAAAGCATAATCTTGAAAAACGTATCCAAGTTCACGGAGACGAAATTCCGTTTTTTCTTTTTCTGGCAACACTGACATATTTTTACCATTGATATATATACCACCGGAGGTCGGAACATCAAGCAGTGAAAGCTGATACAGCAACGTGGACTTACCAGCTCCCGAAGGTCCAATGATCGCAACAAATTCACCTTTCTCAATTTGAATATTTAAGTTCTTCAAAACGGTAAGTTCAAGATCAGCATTTCCATATTTTTTTACTAAATTTTCTGAACGTATCATTTTATTTAAAATTATCTACCCAATATCGCATCAAGTGTATTTTTCCTTACAATAAGTTTGGCTGGAATATATCCTGCAGCTAACGTTACAACAAGAAGTATTACTACTCTGATACCAGCACTTTCCGGTGTCGCCACCAAGATACCATCGGAAAATGGAAAATTTATCGGGTAAGCGGCAAAATACGGTTTTAAAACTCCGAAAGTGATGATTAGTCCGACAATTGAGCCCACCACACCATAAAACAGCGCTTGGAAAATATATGAAAATTCAATGGCGATCGGACTTACGCCTATACCCTTCATTATGCCGATAAATTTTCTTTTAGTAACTGCATTGATAAACACCACAATAAAAATTGTAATTGATGCCACAACAAGAGCGAATGAAGAAAGAGCGTTTCCCAGGACTCCCATTGTTGTCTCAATGTTTCTTAAAAAGGAAGGAATGGCTTCTCCGCTTGTCTGTATTCTCGCCGAATAAGAACCCATGAAGAACTTAATCTCGTTGGACAAAATTGGGGCATAGAGATCATCAGTTTTTATAGCTATTTCCTGAACTTCTTCTTTGTTAACAGGAATCAATCGTTTCAACTCCTTGTCAGTAATAAAAGCACGAGTTGAAATTTCGTCGACTTTACTTTTAACAATACCCTTGATTCTGAAATCTTTTTTAATCACAGTTCCACCCGTCGTCGAAATTGTAACTTTTATTCGACTTCCCACATCAACATCATTAAGCAAATCCAAACCTGGAATATTAGCATCAGCAAACGATGAATACTTCTTTATCATATTTGCTCCAATTAAAATGGATCCTTCTTCTCCTTCAACCAAAGTTTCTCCTTTTACAACAAACCGTGAAAATCCTGTCAAAGCCTCCTCTGAGGTCGGATCAATTCCAACAAGCCTAATGCTAATTTTATTAGGTCTTTCATCTTTTCCCGGAAGATCGGCAAGTGTACCCAGAAGCTGTGCACCTGCAACATACCTTACTGATGTCGCCTTAACATTTGGATGATTGTTTAAATAGGAAATTAGGTTTTGAGAATTTTCAATATAATCATGTTGAGGCGCCGAAGTAACAATTACCTCTCCGGAATAACTTTCTTTAAACGCTTCGAAAGATCCAGTAATCAAGCCCAACAAAAGCCCCGAGACAACAACGAGATTAAGAAGAGTTAATGTCATAATGAAAACAATCAAGACTGTGGTCCACTTACTTGAACGTCTTATGTGATGATATGCCAAAAACCAACCGACTCTTACAGCGTTAAACAACTCTTGCTTTATTTGTGAAATTCTCTTCATAAAATCGTTTTTATATTAACCCAAGGCTGAGACTTTAACAATTGCCGAGAACTAAAAGAAAAAAACGAGCTTTTAGCTCGTTTTTTTCTTTAGAGACTATTTCTTTTTACTGGTAGCTTTTTTGCTGGACGACGCTTTCTTAGGAACTTCAGCAACTTTAGGATTCACTTCACATACCATCTCTTTTGGTTGCGATACTGTCTCAGCCTTCATCGGTGTATCGGATTTTTGCAACAACCTGTCCAATTTAATATTCATGGATACTAACTGTCTTTTTATTTCTGCAATCTCTCCATTGTTATCAGGTCTTGAAACCTGAGGTGCATTAAATTCTCTTCTCTGAAAATCAGGTCTGGCTGGTCTATCAAAATTATTATCCTGACCTTGAGGCTTACTATCGCCAAAACAATCTAAACAATAAACGGGTTTCTTACCGTTTGGCCTGAAAGGTACCTGACACCCCTTGTTGCACTTAGCACAAACAGCATCAAACATCTCCTTAGGTCCGCCAAAATCTCTCTTACCGAAGCTATTTCCCCCTCTAAAGCCACCTCGATCTCCCCCTCTGTCATTTCCTCTATCACCACCTCTTCCCGCCCCTCCAAACCTACTGTTTTGTTTAAAATCTTTCATATAAATCAACAATAAACTGTTTTAGTCAAGAATGCAAGTTATTTCGATTCTTTATTTCTCCAAATCCAAAATTTCATCAATCCTTATTTTACTAACAAAGTCTGGCACGTGAGAAACTAAAATCATTGCGCCTTCGTATTTATTGAGAGCTTCCGCGATAATCGGAATGTGTCGGAAGTTAATATGATTGGTCGGCTCGTCCAAAATCAAAAGTCCCGGTTTTTGAAGTACAAGTCTAGCAAAAGCCACCAAACCCTTCTGGCCCTCCGACAAACTGCCAATTTTTGTGCGAATCATTTCACTGGAAATTAGAAAACCGGCAGCAGTTGAACGCATATTTTCCTCTATGTGTTTGTCCATTACCGCCAAAAGTGAATCATAAACTGTATCTTCAAAATTGAGCGTTGAAAAATCCTGACGATAATACCCTACCCTGACACCTTCCGCGATTACAACACCTTTAGCCTCACCTCTAGCGATAGATTCAAGCAAGGTGCTCTTACCAATTCCATTGGGTCCCGACAAAAGCAAATGATTGTTGCGACGCAAAGAAATATTGGCCTTTCGAGAAACAAATTTGTGTGTTTTCGCATTTCTGACAGAATAGGCGCCTATATTCAATATTTCACCAACCAACTCTGGTTGTGAGGGAATAATAAACGATCTGATAGTCTTATCCTCCCTTCTGATATCAACTTTTTCTTCTTCAAGTTCCTCAGCTTTCTCGCGCATTCGCTTAGCAACAAGACGCATTTGACCTCCCTTCTGAGCAAAAAAGTTGGCCTTGTCCTTATTTTCCTGAATCTCTTTAGCAAGCTGAGCATTCTTACGATTTTCTTTTTCCACACGAGCAATAATTTCGGCTGACACATCCAAATAGTTTCCAGCATACTGCTCTACTTTTCTGGTGAAAATATCCAAATACAAAACACCCGTCGAGAAAGCATTTAAAAATTCCGCATCGTGAGAAATAACGATTACCGTTTTTTTGTAATTTTTTAGGAAGTCAGTGAGATGAGCAATGCCCGCCTTATCAAGATTATTTGTCGGTTCATCCAGAAGCAATAAATCCGGATTCTGGATTAACGCTGAGGCAAGCAAAAGTCTGGCTTGCTGTCCGCCAGAAAAAGTTCTAACAATTCTGTCATGCACTTTTTCATGACCTTTCAAATTAACTATTTCAAGCACATCATCAATTCTTGGATCGATATCGTAAATTTTTTTATTAAAACATTTAAGAAAAAACTCCCGAACAGTCAGATCTAACTGGTCCCTTGGAATTACCTGTCTTGCAGTAGCAATAGAAACATCCTGGCCAACAATGACTCTCCCCGACTCTAACTTAAGAGTGCCAATGATAAGAGCGAAGATAGTACTCTTGCCAGCACCATTTTGACCCATAATTGTGACTTTGGAGCCACGGCGCACAGAACAATCAACTTCTTCCAAAATTGGCTTATTATGTCCGTATCCAAAACTCGCTTCTTCGAAGCGGAAAATTACTTCATCTTTAGCCATAGAACAACAGAGTACTTCATTTTTGTCTAAATTGAAAGTCTTTTAATTAAAAGTCCTCTGCCAAAAACCCAAATTTTTTGTAAATGAACGAAAACGTCCGATCTTGGTCCGGTGAATTGAGTACGCCAACCCGCAGGTCCCGAGCTTAACAGCTATTTGTGAGGCAAGAGTTCTGATATAGGTACCGGAAGTTACGACTGTCCTAAACTTTGCAATCACGAACTTTTTTTCCTCAATAACTTGGAATGTCCTCCACCTCTCGACTATCTCATTTTTCCGAAATCCACTCCCGACTCGCGTGTCACTATCATTTACACGCAGAAGTGAAACCTTTTCAAGAATATTTTCAATCAACTTACCTGCAATCACTTCTCGCATACCACAAAATGCGATTTGATAAATCCGTCCTTTAATCATCGGAATCGTAATATCACCGAGATTATTTTCCACAGCATGATGAAAGAGCGGTTTGCCCTCTACCGTCTTCGATGAAAAGACGGGGTATGGCGACTTGAAATTGCCCAAGAAAGACCTTGTTACTTTCTTTAACTCATATTCAGAAAACAGAACATCACTACTACACTCTTCCGACATACCAAGGACGTCACCCGTATCGCTCTTGAAACCAAAAAGTATTTCAAACTCATATTCCTTGTCCAATCCGTCATATTGTTTTCTATTTTTACATTCGTTACCAATGAGAATAAGAAGTTTTCCGGAGGCCATCGGATCAAGACGACCGGCATAAGTTAGAGAAACATCCATAAGTTCTGGAATTGTAGAACGAAAAAGCTCAAGCGCCTGTAATGGTGTCTGCCCAACAATTTTTGAAATTACAGCGTATTTATTCACAAGACTTGAATTGTAAATTATATCCTAAATAAATTTTTATACCCATCAAAAAATATAGAGCAGTGCAAACGGGGCCAAGGATACACAACGTAAGATTTTAGGCAGGTTTTTCAGGCAAAGCATACCAATCAGGAATCTCTGAAATCGTAAAGATTAACCAAATAATTCCCACTACCTACGATATAACTATTGCCAATAAGAAATTTAAATAATTATTTATTTTCATAACTATACTTTAAAACTTAATACAAAATCCGCCCCAACTTACGTTGGGACGGATTTTGTTATCTTTCTAAAACAATCTTTAAAAGATTATTTAGACAAGTGAACTGAAACAAGCTTTGTCATTTCAAACATATTTACCACAGCCTTGCCACCAAAAACTTTCTTTAAAGCGGGGTCAGCTACAATGTTTCTCTTGTTCTTTGGATCCTGAAGATTCTTTCCCTTAATGTATACCCAGAGCTTCTTAACGACTTCTGATCGAGGCATTGGACCTTTACCTACAACTACCGCGAGATCTGCGCTCACTGTGAGCGGCATCATAAATGCAGAATTTTGTTTTGCCATATATTATTATTAGCTACTAATTAAAATATAACTCCAATAGTCTACCATACAAAGGTAAAAAAGGCTTGTACCTAAGAAATTACCACAAAGACCCGTTTGCCAATACAAAAACACCCGCTTCAACAAATCAATCCAAAAACCGTCTAATTTCCGCTGAATAATCTGAGATATCACCTATTTTTTGGGATACTTCGTTAATAGAAAATCTAATTCTTGCCTCATCAATTGATAGGTCGGTGTCCAAAAGGCCGTGATTTATAGCCAGTTCATCGGCAGAGGCGGTCAACCACAACTGCCATGAAAGCATCGAGATTCGTCCAGGGGATACATTATTAATATGCTTCGCGATACTTGAAGTGCAATTGGCAAAAAACGTGTTATACCAAGCAGGTTTGACAGAGGTCAATTCATTCATCCTCTTAAGCATATCCACAAGCAATAATTTGGCATTTTCGCTTTTCTCCAATTTCACAGGATAAACATAAACCTTATCTTTTCGTAAATTGGCCCTCAAAAGTACGGCATCACGTTCATCTACCGCAACGTAAATAAGTGGATAGGAATTAAACATGCCACTCCACATACTATACGTCTGCGATTTTGTCCGGCGCGCCTCAATACTGATTGCCAAAAAATCTCCATTATTAAATTCAAACGACACAAAGGTGTGCGCCGCCAACTGATTCTCGTTAAAAGGTTCAGCAATAAACCAAACTTTCTTCAACTGTGTAAGGTCGTAAGTTCTATCATAATACCCAGGATGCATGTCATCTTTAGTTGGATAATATCTAAAATTCCTAACGTTTCTCACAGTTACCAAATCTCCGCTAAATTCCGCAGTGGAAGCTAAAGACAAATTATCCTGCCAATCCCCCACAATTGGAACCTTTTTAAAACACTGCCAGACTAATATAACCACAACAAACAGACATAAAAATTGCAAAACCCTCTTTATAAATCCTGTTCTTAATAAATTCATACCAAATTCATTCAAGTTACAATATTTTACCTTCAAATATCAAACATCACAATCCTCTATCCCCTAGCTATATTTTATTATTTTTTATAAAGGAAAAGTCGGCCACTAGAGTGAGTGCATGCGATCAGGTGATTGAACCAATTTTTGGATTCACCAAAGTGACATAGTCCTTGGAAAACATTGCAACTGAAAATGATCGGTCTCCAGCATTGAAAATAATTTTTTCATTGTCCAGAACACCCTTATCCATGATTACGTCGAGACCGAAGAGATTTCCAAACGGAGGAACTCCACCTGGAAGTACACCCCCTGTTATCTCCCCTACCTGAGACTCATTTGCAAAGCTAATGTCAACCAAACCAAACTGCTCTTTAATCTTTTTTGCATCAAATTTTTTATCTGCTGGAAGCACGAACATCACAAACTTTTTTCCAACATTTGGTTCGCGCACACGAGCAATAATAGCCTTTGCGCCCTGACTCATACTGTAGTCAGGGCGCAACTTGGAAGCCTCCTCGCTTGTGCGAACTGGCTCATGCTCAAAAGTCTCAAACCAAAAGCTATTTTGCTCCAAAAGGCCGGTGATTTGTTTTGTAAC
>SIBU01000010.1 GCA_009695005.1 Candidatus Tayloriibacteriota bacterium | reverse complement strand
TTAGACGATAGGGCCGTTAGACAAATGAAGAATAACATTTATGGGGATTATTTCAATTCCTGCTGATATAATTTACCGATGAGAAAGCTTATCAAAATATTTTTGGTCTCCTTTGCTCTTAACTTTATTTGGGAAAATCTTCATTCAATTTTATATATAACAAATAGGGGAGGGGAGATAACCCAACTAATTCTTGCTAGGGCCACGCTCGTAGACTCTATAATCATAACCGTACTCGCAATTCCATTTATATATTTGAAATTTTTCAAAAAAAGAAACTGGTTAATCATACCAATCTGTATAGTTATCTCTGTTTTGATAGAAGCATATGCAATAGATACTGGACGTTGGGTATACGCATCTTCTATGCCAATTATTCCCATTTTAGACATAGGTTTAACTCCCACACTCCAACTTGGAATACTTGGATATTTAACTTTTGCAATGATTATCTGACGAACGCAAGTTAATCTCATTGCATAAAATGCTATAGTGTTCTGAGTTACATACAGGACAAAATTTATGACAAGAATTAATCGTGTCAAAATGCTAACTGGAAAACTCAGTGAATTAGTAAGGCGTCAAATAAAGGATATCGAATTCGAACATTTTAAGTGGGCAGAAGATGAGGGTGTAATTCTTAAAAGTGAATATATGACAAGTAGAATCAAAATTCTGTTCGAAGTTAGAGTGAGAAGTCTCCCGAACAAAAAACATAGAAAAAACTCAAATTCGCGCATCTAACATCTAGGGTGCGCTTTTTATTTGGAAATAATTACTTCGAAATAATGTTACGCTGGACAAAATGTAAACCATCGGCAACAGATTAGGTTTTTCATTTTTGGTAGGAAAATAAAATCCTCCCAACTGGGGGAGGATTAACATTGACCGAGGTAGCTATCGAGATTTGGGCTCAGGGACTCACTCTGTGAGCCGACTGATGAAACGGTTTGAATATCTGTTTGACGGGATTTTTCTTTGGATCTCTTTTGCTTTCAGACGGAATTGATCTCGCTGTAGCGAGAATAGTCTTACCCCCCTGAGGCGAAAGGATACTTGCCTTAAACTGTTCTTCTTGACGATCCCGACGAAATTTAGCCGTATCAGACATAACGATTTTTTTGCATGTAGGTTATCCGCTGTCAACAAATTGTGTTCGCTAACAAATGATGAGCCCCAAGGTTCAAACACTGGCGGAAACTATACAACAGCTTAATTTATGATGCAAACAACGCTACCAAAAAAATAACGCGGTCTGGGTTATTTAAGAAGGAAGGTCGTTTAAACTAACTGGTGCGCACCCTGCCTTCCTCTTAACCGTTTAGGTAGAAGATTCGGAGGATTGGTTCCGTGCTTTCTCCCAACTAATTCTGGGTGGTCAGCAACTTCATGAAGATAAACGAAAAAAATGGCTGATTATACCAACATGCTGATAATCTCTACCTTGATTGAGATACATGCACTGGACACCACGTTGGCCATATGCATAAGGGCGATTATCCCTTATTTCAATGTCGGCATCACTCCTGTACTTCAATTGGGAATTATCGGTTATCTCACATACATTTTTATAGTTTGACTTTAATGGAGCCGAGAGTAGTATTGCACAAGTTAAAACCATGAACCCAGTAGAGGAAAGGTGCTCGGATGAAAAAAATTGAGGCGATCATTAGACCATTCAGGCTTGAAGAAGTAAAAAAAACGCTAGCGGATATCGGCATAGAGGGTATGACGATAACCGAGGTTAGTGGCTTCGGTCGCCAAAGAGGCCATACTGAAATCCAACGGGGGCGCGAAGACAACACAGATCTCTTCCCAAAAATTAAAATTGAGCTGGTTCTGCCGGACGAACTAGTGGAAATTGCACTCGCCACTATCGTCAAGGCAGCCAGGACCGGGAAAATCGGAGACGGGAGAGTATTTGTTTACACAATTGAAGAGGCCGTCCGAATCCGGACAGATGAACGCGGAAAAGCAGCTGTAACCAACAATTGAGGTGTGTAAAGAGTGCGAGTTATATCGTCACTCTTTTTTTATTGAATACCCAGAACAATTACTATCCTACTTACTTTTTAATCGCATAAAAGCTATAAACGCTACTATTACAAAAACAAACGCCCTGAATGAATCAGGGCTTGGGGAGGGGAAGTGTAGTTTGAACCAATATCCTGCGTTCACTACTCTTCTGTAGCCTATCAGGTCTCAAGTGATGGGGTAGGAGGCCGTACTTGCCACCAGCCAACTCCGGTTTATCCACCACTCTTCTCATATGCTCAAAGGTGAGGGTTTTGTCGTTCATACTAAAACCACAATATCAGAAAACGTCAATTTATTCAAGGAATTAGAACAGAGACTCTGCGACAGCTTTTACATCGGCACCATCCGCCTTTCCTTTCAGTTCCTTCATGAGAGTTCCAACAAATTGACCTAACTTGGATTTGTCCGTAATTCCAAGCTCGGACTTCTTTGCTTCAGCAACTTTTTTAATTTCATCTTGGCTCATCATCTGCGGAAGATACTTTTCAAGCACAGAAAGCTCGGAAGCTTCAACATCAACCAAATCCTGTCTTCCTCCAGCCTTAAATTGCTCAATCGAATCCTTTCTCTGTTTAACAGCTCGTCGAATAACCGAAAGCACATCATCATCAGAAAGTTCCTCGGTTGGTTTACGTTGCTTTGCTACCAACTCGTTCATAAAGGCCGCCACCAATCCTCGCACCACTCCAAGCCGTAATTGGTCCTTGGCGAGCATAGCTTCTTTAATTTGTCCTTTGATATCAGTTTGCAGTGACATAAAAATATAAGTTAGAGGTTTATAAAGTTAATTAAGTTATAAAGCAAAAAATGAATAAGGCAATTCTACCATATTGAGTTTTTGCTTGCTATAATATCCCGTATGGAACAAATTCTATTTATTTTTATTGCGGTACTTATCATCGGAAACGGCATACTGATTTGGCATTTAATAAACAAGGGAAAAGGGGTAGAGAAACCGGACAACGATACCGGATTCAAACTAATACTAGAACAGGTAAATCAACTCTCACGCACAATGGATGCGAAAATTAGCGACTCTGGTAGGCAGATGAGTGACACTGTTCATCGACAATTTTCTGAATCTCAAAAATTAATTAAGGAAATCACAAAAGAATTGGCCGAAGTCAAAGAGACAGGCAAGCAAGTGGTTTCTTTCGCTCATCAACTTCAAAACTTACAAGATATTTTAAAGAACCCTAAACAGCGGGGGATTCTTGGCGAATATTATCTTGAAACACTTCTGAAAAACGTCATGGCACAAGATCAATACAAAATGCAATACACATTTGCAAATGGAGAAATTGTGGACGCCGCAGTGTTTGTAAAAGACAAAATTATTCCAATTGACTCAAAATTTTCACTCGAAAACTACAACCGATTTTCCGAAGAGAAGAATCCAGCTGAAAAAGAACGACTTGGAAAAGTTTTTGAAAACGATTTGAAATTGCGAATTCAAGAAACTGCCAAATACATCAGACCAAACGAAGGTACAATGGACTTTGCATTTATGTTTATTCCACACGAAGCAATTTACTATGATCTTTTGGTAAATAAAGTCGGAGTTTCAGAAGACAGTGAAAATCTAATTCAACGAGCCGCCAATAAATACAAAGTGATAATTGTCTCACCTACTTCTTTTCTAGCCTACCTCCAAACAGTATTGCAAGGACTTAATCGTATGCATATTGAAGAAAAAGCTAAAGATATTGTGAAGCGAGTGGATGAACTAGGAAAACATTTAAGAAGCTACGAAGAGTACCACAACAAACTCGGTAATTCACTTAGTACAGTAGTAAATCACTTCACTAGCTCAAGCAAGGAATTTAAGAAAATTGGCAAAGATGTAACCCGTATTACTGGTGACACAACAGAATTCGAACCGATTGCGATTGAAAAACCTGAAGTTGAATAACACATATTAGTGATATATTCACGATTAAGCGCTTGGGGGTTCTTAAAGCAAGAATCTTAGGTGTCAGACTTTGGCAGTTTAAATTCATAATATATAAGTAAAGGCACAGGGGAATTTACAACGGATTCCCTAGGGCTTGACCCTGTAGTAAATTTTGGCATCGCCCCAATCTGCAATCGGGTGTCCAGATCCGGTAGGACGAAGCCTAATGCCGAAATTCACTACCGGGTTGATTTTTTATTAAACCTGTGTAGAATGTATCAATTATGGCTGAATTCGCAGTAATACAAACAGGTGGCAAGCAATACAAGGTCTCCGCAGGAGATGTAGTTAAAATTGAGAAAATCACTGGTACTTTCAAGGTAGGAGACAAGGTTGTTTTCGACAAAGTGCTTCTCGTAGACAACGGCAAAGATACCACAATTGGCACTCCATATATTCCAGAAGCAAAGGTCAATGCTACCATTTCAGAAATCGGTCGCGACAAGACCATCGACGTCATAAAATACAAACAAAAGAGTCGCTATTTCAAGAAAAACGGTCACCGCCAGCCACACTTCAAGGTGACAATCGATTCATTAAAATAATTAAGAAAAACCTCCCCGATGCAACATCGGGGCGGTTTTGTATAAAAAAATACCGCGCGGGATTCTGAAGAATCCTCACGCGGTTACAGGCTACTTAAGAACTACTTGATCGTCAGATGGCGAGGATATAAAACTACCCTTACCCAAAGAACTATTGCTGAACGTCTGCTGCGAGACGTTCACTAAACCGTCAATAACGACGTCGTAAACTCCAGGGGATACGGTGAATTCGGCCAGTTTACTATTAATGACCTGATGGTAACTCCACCCCAAAACATCCGCCCGTCTGACCCAGAACCCTCGCGCCATTTGGCCGAAGTACTCCGCGGATAGTCCCACTTTTGTATCCTTTGTATAGGAAACCTGCACCAAGGGCGACCTGCCCTCATAAATCGTTCGCGCGAAGTCACCATTGACGGCGGGGCTAAGGATCACTCGGGCAGTATCCACCGGAACGATGATGACATCCTTGTATACGCTCGATACCCTCATGGACCTTGTCATAGTCGGCAGACGCGCACCGGTAAACGGTATGTAAACCGCCTTAACAGTCGTTCCATCATCTCTGTAGTCGTAGGCAGTAACCAGGACATTCTGCTGTCCTGCCAACCAGGTCGGGTACATGAACTCTCCAGTTGCCTGGTCGCGATCGAGATAGCGAGTCTCCGTCGTTTCGCCACGCTCATTAAGCAAGTCAATTTCGACGGAATCAGCGTTCATGACTTCAATAGGCAAATCTCCCGACGGCCATATCTTCACCTTGATTTCGGACGATGGTGCAACGTAGTTCCCATTCGAGTCCTTCACCAATTTGAATGACTGACCACCAGAAAACATCTCTCTGCCTGCCTTGTTGACGTACTTAAACATTACATTGATGTCATCATTCGGATTCCGTGTTTCGAATTGAAACTCCGTCATGGAGACGAGTGCAGTCAACTCGGCAAAATCAGGCTGGTTTGGCACCGACGGCGAGTATTTCTTCTCAACGTAAGTCACACTCTCAGGGGAATTGACGAACCCCCGCGACCAAACGTGCGCAGTCACTTTCGATACCTGCCGTTTAGCGTTGGAGATCATCACCTCGAGGGAAGTAATGGGCAACGTTACCGGCAGGCCATCATTGGGCGGCTGCGTGACAGCCTGAGCGAAAGCGCCGAGACTGAAGATGAACGTAAGTAAAACCGAATGGGCATACAACAGATAGGATTTAATCTTTATATTCATTTTGAATTTTCTTTCGTAACTGATTTTTCTGATTTCCGAGTTTACTGAGCATTGATTTCCAACTGCACTTCAGGTGTAGCTGTGAAGCTCACCTTGTATGTTTTCTCCTCGACGCGAACAGGCGTCGAGACGACTGACTCCAGCACCACTGAAGCAGGCCTTTGGCGCGCTTGGAAGGTGTTAAGAGCAAGCATCGCAAGGTTGAAAGCAACCAATGCGCCGCCGATCACTATACTGATTTTTCTCATAATATATGTCAAATACCGCCATAAACAGTCTGTTTATGAGAGATAGGTTTGTTCCTATCACTTCAGTTAACCTATCACATTATCGACAGGGTGTCAAGCTCTATTCTTTAATGCGTTTTTTATAGTATCCGAGTCAGAATACTCAAGTTCAGTGCCAGTAGACAAGCCACGGCCTAAACATGAGATTTTCAGATTTAATTCCTTAACCAAATGTGACAAAAATTTGATAATAAAGTCTGCTGTATTTTCACCTTCTGGGTTAACTGAAGTGGCAATAATGATTTCCTTGAGACCTTCAGAGGCGCGCGTTCTGACGTGCGCCTCTAATTCATTAATTCTAATTTTTTTCTCAGGTTCCTTTTCTAAAATTGGCACAGTACCACCTAAAACAAAATAATAGCCGTTGTATGAATGGCTTTTCTCAATCACTTCAAGATCAACATCCCTTGAAACAATCAAAAGAGATTGTTTATCTCTAGTTGCACTTCTACACACCAAACAAAGAGGGGATTTAGCTGAATCACTTGGATAAAACCTAAAACATGAAGGACAATTTTTTATTTCACGCTTCAACTCAGCAAGCATTTTAGAAAGATTATCCAAGTAGCCATTGTTCCGAGAAAGTAAGTAATACACAAAACGCTTAGCCTGTCGTGGACCAATTCCCGGAAAATCCTTAAAGGCTTCGGCTAATTTATCGACAACGTTCATAAAAAATTAGAAATCGGAGGAAGATTTACTAAAATCGGCGAAGTCACCCTTCTCAAGTGGCATGAATGAAGCTCGTTTGTCGTCGAAATACAACTCAATCTTACCGGTCGGACCGTTACGGTGTTTTTCTATCATAATTTCGGCGATGTTTGGTCGGTCGGAGTTTTCGTTGTACTTATCCTCTCTGTGAATAAACATAACCACATCGGCATCCTGTTCAATAGAACCTGAATCTCGAAGGTCAGATAGACGAGGTTTTCCTCCGCGACTTTCAACGGCACGGCTTAACTGAGAAAGCGCGAGGACTGGAACATCAAGCTCGCGGGCAAGATGTTTAAGAGATCTAGAGATTTCTGTAACCTGCTGAACAAGATTATCGTTATGTCTGGCGTTCGTCGGAACCATGAGCTGAAGATAGTCCACAATCAAAAGACCCAAACCCTTTTCACTCTTAAGCCTTCGCGCAATAGAGCGCATTTTCAAAATATTATTTCCTGGCTGATCGTCAATATAAATCGGAGCCTTCGACAAACTGTCCATAGCTGTGCGAATATGTCCGAAATCAGTTTCAAGCGACAGACCCTTACCGGTACGTAATTTCCAAGAATCCACATTCGAAGCAGCGGCAAGCATACGATCAACCAACTGTTGAGAACTCATTTCAAGTGAAAAAATACCAACCGGTGTTTGATGATTCACAGCCGATTGACGAGCAATATCTAGTGCTAAAGAAGTTTTTCCCATAGAAGGACGCGCAGCAAGAATAATAAGATCGGATTTTTGAAGACCGGACAACTTTTCATCTAGAGCCTTAAAACCTGTGGGCACACCGCGAAGTTGATCCTTGGAATTGTGAAGTTTATCGAGTCTCTCAAAAGCCTCCGCCAAAGTATCTTTAAGTTCAATAAATTTATGTGCTCCGGAAAAATTAGTGACTTCAAAAATGCTTTTCTCCGCCTGATCCAAAAGCTCCTCCAAATCACCAGCCTCATCGAACCCAAGTTCAGAAATACGTTCTGCGGCATTGATGAGATTTCGCATCATATATTTCTTCTGAACTATCTCAGAGTAGTGCTTAGCATTAGTAGAAGAGGGCACAGCTTGAGTAAGCTCCGCTAAAAACGAGGCGCCACCAATTTGCTCAAGCAATCCTTTCTCACCAAGCCTCGAAGAAAGTGACAAGAGATCAATTGGAGTACTCTTCGAAAATAGCTCCATCATTGTTTTGAAAATTATTCTATGCTTTTCGGAATAAAAGGATTCAATCCGAACAAAGTCAATAATTTCATTAACAGCTTCTGGACGAAGCATAATGGAACCTAGAAGTGCAGACTCAGCTTCAATATTTTGCGGGGGTATGCGTAATTTTGATTTTGGAATACTTTGATTTCTGTCTGCCATAGTTCTGGAATTGTATCATGACTGCCCAAACGTATGGCAAGCGCCAAATGGTTATTACTCTGTGGGTAAAAAGGGGACAGCGGTTAACAAAACTGCACTCTTTCAACCCACTTTTATTTGTCTGATTTTGTGCTAACATACGAAACTAATATGCAAGTTGTTATTTTAGCCGCAGGGCGAGGAAAAAGAATGCAGGCTCTTACGGAGGATTTACCAAAACCTCTTCTTACTGTACTAGGAAACAATCTAATAGAGCACAAAATAGATGTATTGCCTCAAGAGATTGATGAGGTGATTATTGTTACTGGTTATCTCGGAGATAAAATTAAGAAACACTTTGGCGACAATTTTAAGAGTAAGAAAATCAAATACGCAGAACAGACGGATCTCTTGGGTACAATGATGGCTCTAAAACAGGCAAAAACACTGCTAGAAGGGCGATTTATGGTAATGATGGGGGATGATATATACAGCAAAGAGGACGTGGCTTCCTGCTTGAAACACTCATGGGCAGTTCTCGTAAAAAAGATGACGGACAAGATAAGGGGCGCCCGTGTTGATGTTGATAGCAATAAACATATTACGGATATCGTGGAAGGTGTCGAGCTTGAACCCGGAATGTTGAACAATACAGGACTTTATGTTTTACATACCGATATTTTTAAATACCCACTAGTACAAATACCTTCAGGAGAATTCGGTTTGCCTCAAACTGTAGCCAAGGCTGCAAAGGATTTTGAAATAAGTATTGTGGAATCAAAAAACTGGCATCAAATCACCAGCCCAGAGGATTTAGAAAAAGTAGAGAAAGCCCTAGAGGAAGAGCAAAAAACGGCCTAGCCTTTCTTTCCATTTTTTATTATCCAATCTTTTACTACTATACTTTGTAGTATAGTAGTAAAAGAAATATGTGTTCTAATTTTTCTTTCGAAGTTTTTTGGGAGATTTGTATTTTATAGAGTCGGCAACGTTGAACAGAAGGAAATGGAGAGGGTACTTTTTCTTAAGGTGCTCGAGTGAAAATGGATCCACGGTCTTCTCAACTTTTTCTGATAATTTAGATTGCCGTTCTAACTCCTTCTTTAATTTTGCGATTCCGGAGACATATCCACCGAAACCACCATCAAACCATGCGTGGACAGAGGCTATGGTGGTAGGAGAGGTCTTTAGTTCCTGTTGTATTTCGTCATAGCTACTACCGGCTGATATATGTTTGGCAATGAGCAAGCGTCTTGCAAGCATGAATGCCTCACTTTCACTCAATAAATCCTTGAAGAAATTTCTAATCTCCTCCTCAGATTCAAGCAAGGCAATCGTTGTCCAAAATTCTCTCAGAATTTTGTTTCTCTCAACAGATGAAATATTTTCAACCTTTGCTCGTGGCATATTCTGTGGAATATTTTATAAAATTATTACAACCCATTATTCACATACTACTATACTACAAAGTATAGTAGTAGAACTAAAAATGATATTATTTCAAATTATTTTACGAACAATAGGACCGGAATCGGTATCCATCACCTCAAAACCTTCCTTTTGAATCTGATATCGAAGTTCATCGGATTTTTTGAAGTCCTTGGTTTTACGAGCTTCTTCGCGTGCCGATGCAAGCTTTTTGATGTCGGCAGGCACCGTGTTCATTTCTTTGACAAGACTCTCCGCCATTTCGTATAGACCGAGTCCTAGAATTTTGTCGACTTTGTTTATGAGCTCCCATCGCGCCGTCTCTTTTGGATTGTAATTTTCAATCGCTTCGTGCATTAAAGTAATAAGCTTCGGAGTATCTAAATCGTTCGATAGAGCCGCCTCTACGTTCTTTTCCCAATCTGCAACAGACCAATGTGGCTGGTTTTTACTTACTATCCGTGTTATCGGAGTATTCATTTTTAACAAAAACTCGTTTAATGACAAAAACTCCAATGACTTTTGTGTGGATCTCTGTGCCGCTTCAAGCGCCTCCCAACTGAAATTAACAGGGGAGCGGTAATGGGATTGCAAGAGGTAGTAACGATAGGCAAGTGGGTGAATTCCGCGTTCTTTCAGTGCTTGTAGCGTTATATAATTCTCACCCGATTTTGCCATCTTGCCATCGGACATATTAAGAAACTCATTGTGCATCCACACATTCGCAAGAGGGGCATCGTATGCCGCTTCTGATTGAGCAATCTCGTTTTGATGATGAACAGGAACATGATCAATACCTCCTGTATGAACATCAAAAGGTTGACCAAGATATTTGCGGGACATTGCAGAACATTCAATATGCCATCCGGGGAAACCTCGTCCAAAGGACGCATCCCAACCAATCGCACCATCCGAAAATTTCCACAAAGAAAAATCCCTCGGGCTTCTTTTCTCAAAATTTACTGCGACACGAGCACCTTCTTTCAATTCTCCAAGTTTAAAACCTCCACGAGTTCCATATGAAGGAAATTTTGAAATATCAAAATAAATACCATCGGTAATTCTATAAGCCACACCTTTATCTAATAACCGCTCTATAATTTCAATATCCTCCTTGATATGCTTGCTAGCTCGAGGCATCTCGTGCGGAAGTTTAATATTTAACGCCTTAAGATCCTCAATAAAAGTTTTTGTATAAAACTCCCCAAGTTCACTCATAGCTTCCAAAGTCAGCGGTTTTCCATCACGTTTTAAGCCCTTTACCATTTTATCATCACCATCATCGGCATCAGACGTTAACTGACCAACATCGGTAATGTTCATTACTTGCTTTACTTTATAGCCATTGTATTCAAAAGTGCGTCGCAGAACATCAGCAAATACATACGCACGAAGATTACCTATGTGTGCATAGTTATAGACAGTTGGTCCACATGTATATATTCCAACCTCACCGTTCTTCAGTGATTTAAATTCTTCTTTTTTACCAGTAAGAGTATTGAACAAATATAAAGACATAGATAATAGGGTACATCGGAAAGGTGATAGTTTCAACTTACCACAAACCTGATTAAA
Source organism: Candidatus Tayloriibacteriota bacterium (assembly GCA_009695005.1). Lineage (GTDB taxonomy): Bacteria > Patescibacteriota > Minisyncoccia > Phycocordibacterales > SIBU01 > SIBU01. The sequence continues at coordinate 19,976 of SIBU01000010.1, read as the reverse complement.
GCCATCTCTTGAACTTGAAAAAAGCAAACATTAAAACACAAGATATTGCAGTACCAGCAATAATAATCCAAAAATCCTGCGGGTGTCCCGTAAGGGGGTTAGACTCAGAAGGAATTGTTACAATGTTAATCGCAAGCGATAGCGGGAAAGTAACAAACGCCAAAATTGTAAATATCTTCATAATTTCATTCTGTTTGGTATTCAGAAGGGAATTGTTGGTCTCCCTCAACTCTGCAATCGATTCGCGACTACTCTCTATATAACTAAATACTTTATAGTATTCACCCATGATAGATTTAGTATAGTATCCAAAATCCTCGCTAAAAAATTTGCGTGCCGAATTATCAAATGATTCCAAAATTTCCTCATGAAATGCAGTAGCTCTTTTTACATCAAGCAACTCACGACTTACATCAGAAATTTTAGTAACCATCTCCCTCTCCCTACCTTGAAAAATTTTCTCCTCGATAGAACGTAGCGTGTCCTCCGCGGACTCAAGCTCGCGAGTCAAAGATTCATAAATAGTTCGAATCATATAGAAAAAAACAAAACCTCCGTGATTATACATATCACTTTTGTTCAAAATAGAATTTACCTCAAAAATTTTTGAAAACCGGTGTAGAGGATCAACCTTGTCATAACGACAAGTAATAATAAAATTAACACCAACAATAAAATCAACTTCTTGTTGCTCAACAATACGCTGAAGGTGATGCTTACTTACTGTAGGAAAATGCAAAACTAGATAAATAAAATTTGGAAATACTTCAACTTTTGGGCGAAAAGTAGGACCAATAAGTTCCTGACCAACTAGCGGAAGAATATCGTACTCCGCCATAATTTGTCTTATTTCTTCATGAGTGGGGGATTCCAAATCAATCCATACCAATTTTTTTTGGAAGTATCGAGAAATCATACTGAAATTATACCACAGCAAATGTCACTTAAAACAAAAAAGGTGGAGAAGTCTGGAATTTACTTTATACTACCTACTTTCTAAGAAAGTGTAGTAATTATCAATTTTGTTGATTTGTTAGATTTGGTTTGAGATAATGTGTCGACATTATGAAACACGCTCTTACCAAACAAGTTTCTTGGATTTTACTTTCACTAGTGGTAATCGGAACCTCCTTTGGTGTAGGATTTTCTACAGGACTTCGCTCTCACCCTGAAATTGAAAAAGTAGACTCACTAGAAAACAAGGAAGGTGGTAAACCACCAAAAGTTGATTTTTCTGCATTCTGGAAAACTTGGAACGTTCTTAATGAGAAATACGTTTCCCCGGCAACCACCACTACATTAAGTGAGCGGGATAGAGTTTGGGGTGCAATCGAAGGCCTAGCTAGTTCATACAAAGATCCTTATACCGTTTTCTTTTCCCCTGAAAGTAACAAGATATTTACTAGTGAAATTGCCGGAAATTTTGAAGGTGTAGGAATGGAAGTTGGAACCAAAGAAGGAACAATTACAGTAATCGCTCCACTTAAGGATACTCCGGCACAGAAGGCGGGAATTTTACCTGGAGATAGAATCCTAAAAATTGACGACATGGTTACTTCAGGTATGAAAGTGGAGGAAGCCATCAAGCGTATCCGCGGAAAAAAGGGAACGATTGTTAAGTTCAATATTTTACACGATGGAAAAAAGGATTCTGTTGAAATAAGTGTTACAAGAGATACGATTGCAATTCCAACAATTGATACAGAAGTCAAGAGTACTCCCATAGGTAAGAGTGGAACCACCACATCTAGCACGGGGCTTCAAGACAACGGCATATTCGTCATCAAACTTTACAGTTTCTCCCAAAACTCTCCTGATCTATTCAGAAATGCTCTAAGGAAATTTGTTGAATCCGGATCTGACAAACTTATTTTGGATTTGCGCGGAAATCCAGGAGGATACCTTGAAGCGGCAGTCGACATGGTGAGCTGGTTCTTACCGGCAGGAGAGGTTGTGGTAAGTGAAGATTTTGGAAAAAACAAGCCATCGATAATTTACCGAAGTCATTACAAAAAAGTTTTCAATGGTAATCTAAAATTTGTCATCTTGGTAAACGGCGGATCGGCATCAGCTTCAGAAATTATGGCAGGCGCCCTTCAAGAATACGGTATTGCCAAAATTGTTGGTACAACCACTTTCGGAAAGGGTGTTGTTCAAGAATTGGTAAGCATTACTCCTGACACATCGCTAAAAGTTACTGTAGCTCGATGGTTAACACCAAAGGGGAACTCTATTTCAGCAAAAGGTGTTACTCCAGATGTAGAAGTTAAAATTACTGCCGAGGATATTGCAAAAGGAAATGACCTTCAAATGAATGCTGCCGTCAAGTTGCTAACTAAGTAAATAACAATATACTGATAAAGTACCCTCGAAGATTAATAATTTAAATAAATCCATATGAAAATAATTCTACTTCAAGATATTCCAAAAATAGGGAAAAAATATGACATAAAGACTGTTTCTGACGGACACGCTTTAAACCTCCTTATTCCAAAAGGTTTAGCGGAGATTGCAACTCCAAAGGCTCTTTTGAAAGTTGAAAAACTTAAAACTGAAGACGTAGCTCACAAGAAAATTCAAGAGGACCTTCTTATTATGAACTTAAAAGCCATTGAAGGTGTAACTCTAGAAATTAAGGAAAAAGCAAACGAGAAAGGACACTTATTTGCAGGTGTTCACAAAGAAGAAATCATTGCTCACATGAAAAAAGACAAACACATTGATTTACTTCCAGATTTTATCGTATTAGACAAACCAATAAAAGAGGTGGGGGATTACACGATTGAGATCAAAGTTAAGGGCAAGATAGCCAAACTGAAACTTAACATATCAGCAATCTAAATAAAAAAAACGATTCGCGAGCGCGAATCGTTTTTTTTATTTCTTCTTTCCGACAACACTCACTGTCTTTTTAACTTTTACTACATCATTGAAACCTCTTTTTCGTGTATGACCGTATTCGACTAGGCCGTCTTTGAGAGCGAAAAGAGTATGATCTTTACCCAAACCTACATTTTTTCCAGGAAGAATTCTGGTTCCGCGTTGTCTAACAATTACGGAACCGATTTGAGCTGACTCACCACCATAAAGCTTAATACCTAAGTATTGTGGATTAACGTCTGTCAGGTTTTTAGCTGTACCGCCGGCTTTTTTTGTTGCCATTTGAAGGGGAATTAGGGGTTGGAATAGGGGTTAAAAAGATTATTTAAACACGCTACGCCAAACACTTTCTTTGTAATATAATAACTCGATGAGTATACGAGATTGGTGGAAAAAAATCAAGGGGGTCCAACAATACAGGGAAAAGCTCACTTTGTCCGGGATAAGTACTTCGCGCTACTATATATCAGCAATCATCGTACTCGTTGGATTAAGTTCATTTGGTCTTGGAAGACTTTCTTCGATTGAGGACGGTAGAAGGCCTATTACTATCGAAGAAACTAATCAAATTTCAAAAATTTCAGAGCCCACAACAGAGGAAAACATAAGCGCAACACAAGCCAAGGAAACCAATCAAAACTCTAGTGGTGGAAAATTAATTGCCTCAAGAAATGGAACCAAATATTACCTCCCGTGGTGCAGTTCAAACATAGCGGAAAAGAACAAAATTTGGTTTAATTCAGAGGTTGAAGCGAAAGCTAAAGGGTATGAACCAGCGACAAACTGCAAAGGATTGAAATAAGTTATTGTCGTTCAACTAAACCGATTTCATCCGAACGAAAAAATTCACAGTTATGTTTTGGACGATTAGCTCAGTTGGTTAGAGCATGCGATTCACATTCGCAAGGCCACTGGTTCGAACCCAGTATCGTCCACCAAATTTGCTAAAATATATAAATAAAAATATGCACCATCAAAAAAAACACAAAGCTCACACAGCACACAAAAAAGCCAACATATTTCTAATTTTAGTTGTTGCAACATTTGTGATTAGTATATTTTTTCGTTTTTGGAACCTCTCGTCTGACGAAATTATTTTTGATGAGGGTATTTACGCCTTCCGTTCAATTGGCTATTTAGACTACATGGAAAGTTCTGCTCAAATAACTCCAATTCAAATGTTTGTCGACAAGGAAATGCCGGGATGGTTAACACTTTCATTCCACGACGCTCCACCACTATTTTTCTTAATTAGTCACATTTTCTTTACAATTCTTGGCGAATCTATTCTTGTTGCACGACTACCTTCTGCTCTAGCTGGACTAGGCATTGTTATTTTAATGTTTTTTCTAACAAGGAGAATTTTTGAGAAACTTGAAAACGAGAAACTACGTCTGCAGAAAGAATGGGCAGGGCTTTTATCCTCGGCAATCACAGCAATTTCTTTTGCATCTGTCGCATTTTCACGACTTAGCCAACTTGAGGCCTTACTTTTCTTTTTTATACTTCTTAATATATATTTCTTCTTAAAACTCGTTGATGAAAAAAAATGGTGGTGGGCATTTGGTATAACTTTCGGCACATGCATTTTAATTAAATACACTGCCGTATTTTTGATTCCTGTCTATTTTATTTATCTAATAATTATTCGCTCGAAACTTATCAGGGATTGGCGTTTTTATGCGGGGTGGGGGATTAGTGGCATTCTTTTTCTACCAGTAATTATATACAACATCAAACTGTACGGTCTTCTAGGTCATTTCGACCTTCAATTTTCATATCTTTTTGGTCAATCCACGCCTGAGTGGCATGGTATAAGTGGCGGAAAAAATCAAGCGCCATTCTCAGAAATAATTTCAAATATTTCCCTAATTTATTCCGTTCCTTTTATACTTTTCTCAATTGTAGGAATTGTTTTGAGTCTCACCCAAAAAACTCTTGGAAAAGTAAGATGGTTTATGCTTTTAAATTTTGCTTTTATCTTGTTGCTTCTTACCGCAGTCGGTTCGGCAATACGATTTATTTCTACCCTGATCATTCCATCAATATTTTTTATAACTTTAGCAATTATTTGGTCAATCAAATTTCACAACGGACGGAAAATTGTGACAGCAATTACAGTGCTATTTTTAATTTACGAAGGATATTTTTCAACCTCGCTTCTTTTTATTAACCGAGCAGACTACGGAATTGTAAAATTAGATAAATATTTTGATTTAGTTTTCGGAGAAACAAGACCGTCTGGATTGCCACGTCACCCCAATCAAAATCTAAATAAAATAATTGAAAAATATTCTTCTAACCGCCAAGTGAAACCTGGCACAGTGGGGATAGTTTTTGATGACAGAATTTCAGATCCGGCCCACCTTTGGTTGTTCAGCAGACGACAATTTTATAACGGTATTCCAGTAATGCCGGCGAGTGCCTTCTTGGAAATTTTTAATAAATCTGGTGCTGGATCTTTAAAAGATTTTCACATCTATTTTGTAAGAGCTGGGGAAGCTACAACGATAAGTGAAATTACAGATCAAAATTACCATAAATCTTTGGAGAGTTTTCTTTCAAAAATTCCCAAAGAGTCGAAATTCACAATAAAAACCGACGATCAAAGGCCAACCTTTGAGGTTGCCGAGTTTATATTTTAACTATTTTGTTATTATTCAATAAAAGTGTAGGATATAACGGTTCTCCAAAATTGAGATTAAATTTTGTGCCGGGCTGTAGTATAACGGTAGTATTCACGATTCGGGTTCGTGAGATCCGAGTTCAAATCTCGGCAGCCCGACACAGGATTTAATGTAACTAACAGAGTAAAAAATACAGCAAATTATTTCTTAAATAACATTCTCCAAGGGGCCAAGACACCCTCACTTATTATATGGCTAGAAATTTTCGATTCTCCTCCTAAACGATTAGCGAAGATAATTGGAAACTCTTTGAATCGCGCTCCTTTTTTATAAAGCAAATATTTCAATTCAATCTGAAAAGCGTATCCGGAGGCATCAAAAGATGAAAGTTCCAACTTATGCAACATTTCTGTTTTAATACAGTAAAAACCACTTGTTAAATCATATACTGGCAAACGAAGTATCGTTTTGCAATAAACATTACCAAAATAACTTAAAATTCTTCTCCATAATTCCCACCCTTCGATTCCACCGCCCCTAACATAGCGCGATCCAATAACGGCATCACAGTTTGATAATAAATTAAACATCTCAGGTAAATAATCGGGATTATGAGAAAAATCTGCATCCATCATAGCAATCTCAGAAATCTGAACATCTTTTAAAATCTCAGAAAAAGCGTGAATATAGGCTTTACCCAACCCTTGTTTTTTCTGACGGCTAAGTAATGACACACGGATGTCTCCTTTCATAATCCTTTTAACAATCTCAGCAGTGCCATCCGGCGAATTATCATCCACCACCAAAACACTAGCGCTTTGGTCTATGCTTAAAATTTTATATATCAGAGCCTCAATGTTTTGAGCCTCGTTATATGTTGGAATAATAATTAACCGCATAATACAAATTAACACTATTTAACTCATAAATGATAACACAGCACTCGATTTCAACCTTAAGGGTGGAACCTTTGAACATAATCATGATACAATTTCAAAGCAATGAATCAAAAGAAACTTGAAGGATATTTTCTAATTTTTCTGATAGTTGGTATTCTTATTTTAGGCTATTATATTTTACTTCCTTTTTTAAGTGCCTTTATTATTGCCTCAGTAGCATCCGTCATATTTCAACCAGTTTATAGAAAGATCCTCGCCCTTAGTGGAAATCGTCACGGCCTATCTGCTTTTTTTACTTCTCTACTACTCGCAATATTCATACTTGTACCTATTTTTATTCTTGGTATACAAGTATTCAAAGAGGCAGAGCAACTTTATGAATCGATAATTTTTGACAATGGAGCAAGAGATGCGGTAGTTGAATTTCTAAATCGGATATCAGGCTTCGTGGAAAATTCCTTTCCATGGCTATCATCAGGATCGTTCTCAGTTGATGTAAATGATTATCTTGGAAAAGCACTGTCTGCAACAGCAGGTTCTCTTGGAAATATTTTTTCTAGCCTAGCACAGTTTCTAACAAATATATTTGTATTTTTGATAACCTTATACTATCTCTTCAAAGACGGAGATAAGCTTATAAATGCCGTTATACATTACAGCCCACTTTCAGATCAAGATGACAGAGTTATTTTGTCCAAACTTCAACAAGCTACCAACTCGAGCATCAAAGGGAGTTTAGCAATTGGTTTTATTCAAGGTATACTTTGTGCAATTGGCTTTACAATATTTAACGTGCCTAACCCCATACTTTGGGGCGCGGTAGCTGCAATATCTGCTTTAATTCCTGGCATAGGAACCGCACTTGTGCTCACGCCTTCAATATTATATTTATTTATAAGTGGCCAAGAGCCACTAGGTGTTGGTTTGCTTCTGTGGAGCTTTGTAGCGGTTGGCCTTATTGATAATTTACTTGGACCGAAACTTATAGGTAAGGGAATGAACCTCCATCCGCTACTAGTTTTTCTATCTGTACTCGGCGGTATCATATTCTTTGGTCCATTGGGTTTTATACTCGGTCCACTAGTATTAAACACATTATTCGCACTACTTGAAATATACTCGCGTTTAATTAAGCCAACGGTACAATATTATGATAATCGTTGACGTAGAGGCCTCGGGAGTCTCACCAGAGAAAAATTCCCTTGTAAGTGTAGGGGCGGTTGATTTTGCAAACCCAGATAACCGTTTTTACGAGGAATGTAGGATTTGGGATGGAGCGCATATTGATGATGATGCTTTGGCGGTAAACGGATTTACCAAAGCGGAAATTACTAATATCAACAAGAAAACTGATAGGGAAGTAGTAACAAATTTTTTAGTCTGGATTAACGGTATAGAGGACAAAACCCTAGCTGGTCACAATCCATCATTCGACAGAGATTTCCTTCAAGCGACTGCATACCGCAACCATTTAAATTGGCCATTAGCTCACAGAACAATCGATCTGCATTCGATTTGCTATTTCGATATGATTAAAAAAGGAATACTACCCCCAACCACAAATAGTCACTCTGCTCTTAATCTTGACGCAATTCTTCGCTATGTTGGCATACCGGATGAACCAAAACCGCACAATGCACTAACAGGTGCCCTAGTTGAGACAGAGTGTTTTGGAAGATTCTTTTATGAAAGACCTTTTTTGAAGGATTTTCTAAATTTCCCGATACCTAAGCGATAGTACCCAAATTAGGTGATGGTGTTATAGCCTTATTTAAGGCCATTTTTTGTACATTTCTTCGCTTTATGTCTTGACATTTTATTCTAAAAATGATAGTATATTTAAGTCATCAGACGCGAACAGTCTGGTGATTTTAATTACAAAATGAACTCCAAATACGAATGTTAACATTTACCGTTGGAAGAAATTTTGTAAAAATTTATGATAGAACTTACAACAAGCGCCTTAGTATTGCTATCGATATTTTTTGGTACTCCGGCGGTATCTGCGGAAGTAAATAATTCAAAAGCTCCAGTAGTTCAAACTTACACAAAGAATGATCCGAGCATAGTAGACGGTGTTGCTTTAATAGCTCCAACTGATTACAACAACTCGGTGGAAAATGAGGTCCGAGAATACTTCGAGGACACTCCGATTCTAGCTGAAATTGCAAAATGTGAGTCACAATTCAGACACGTAGGAAAGAGCGGGGAAATCATACGCGGAATGGTTAATGATGACGATATTGGAGTAATGCAAATTAACGAGTATTATCACTCAAGTGAGGCCGATAAACTTAGAATCAACCTAAAGACTCTGTCAGGAAACATGAACTACGCAAGAATTCTTTACGGGAAATTTGGTACCAACCCTTGGCAATCATCCTCAACATGTTGGAATAGGTATGTTTCGATAGTTAGAAATTAACTTACAAAAACCACCCGATGAAGTCTTTACTTCAGCGGGTGGTTTTTTGTAGCAATAATAGAATGCAAATTGAAGTAATTGGTAAATGTAGGTCACAGAACAATAACTTAACTGACTAAATAAATATAATGTATTAAAAAACAGGGGAGTAAAAATAATTAATAAATTAGATAAAAATAAATTATCGAAAGTTTTCTAAATAAATATTTAGATAGGATTTATATATTTTCTTAAAATCAAGATCAACTATGAGAGGGGAGGAACGGAAATCAAACCCTTCACTTTTCTTAAAGGTAAGTTAGAAGGACCTACTCTCTATTGGATACAGTGTCGCACAATATATCTTTTACGACATACCCCAAGTTAGATTTCATTTTAAATGGACTCGCGAGTAATCAGTAGCGCCTCAATTATCCACGGTTAATACGACGCTTAAACTTCGATTGAGTGACCTGAACACCAGTCACTTAGACAATCCCATCATCAATTCTCTGAATCAAAATTCCTTTTATAAATTTATCTTAAAAATTCAAATTAAATTTTTAAAATTTTCCTCAAAAAAACAGGGGATTCAATCCCCTGTTTTAATCCAAATTAACCACTCTATTTAAAGTTTGGGCAAAGTCTGTGAAGGTTCTACAGCCTGTACCTTATCAATTAACCCCGCAAAGTTGTTCCAAAAAAACCCAACCATTACTTTGTTCCAAATAAAGGTAATCGGAACTACAAGAATTGTTTTCCAGAGCCAAACAACCGCATTCCATACATAATTCAAATTACTACTGACTGTCGGCGAGTTTAAAATACTTTTTACATTTAGACCCAGATATCCAAGTACAATAAGAATAATTACCAAAATTATAATAATTTTTATAAAGCCACGGTTCTTGTAATTTTTCATTAAGTTAAATTATAAGCTAAATTTTAACTTTAGTGAATACCGAAAGTTCCAATATATACACAACCACACCCACAGCGTAATAATTACAAATACAGCAATGGATTTAAATACGCATTTAGGCTGGCGAACGGCATCGTATACGTTCCCTTGCATATAGTACTTTTTCGTGACATAATTTTTACACCTTGAGTGGCGTACACTGTAAAGTGTAAATGCGGTCCAGTAGCATATCCAGTTTCGCCACTATATCCAACAAGATTTCCTGTGTCTAGATTTTGGCCGAGCGACACCTTTATAACGGAAAGATGAGCGTAAAGAGTTGAAAGCCCGTTATAGTGTTCTACCAAGACCCATCTACCGTAGGACGCTCCAGGACACACGAGATCCGTATCCCCCACTCCTTTTACAGTTCCAGACAACGCAGACCTTATTGGCGTGCCAATACTAGCCCTAAGGTCAATACCACTGTGACCCAGGCCGTTGTAAACCTGCTTATTGGCCTTTGCGAAATCGGTATTGCCAAAATATTGGGTAACTCTAACCTTATCAACAGGCCAACTCAACACCCCCGAGCCAGTTTGAGGCAAAGTGTTAGAATCAATTGCAATTTTTAACAGAGATTCATAATCTAAAATTTCTTTTTCGAAAGCATCACGCAGTGCGATTTTTTGTTCCAAAATTTTCTGATAATTTGATTGGATACTATTTGTGGCATGTAATATCTGCGCGGTTTGCGCCTTGTTATATTCGGCCACCTTTTTTTTATCAGAAAGGCCTCCAGCCAATGATACGAGTTCCTTACGCTTGCCTTCAGCTTTAGCTTCTTTTGTCTGCAAATCGACCTTAAGATTTTTAAGATTTTTAAGTTCTTCCTGCAGACCTAGATTTAATTGACCTAATGATTCAATCTTATCTAAAAAGGTGGATATTCTTGGATAATTTAGAAGTGTTTCAACTAAAGTAGTCGATTCTTCCTGATTGGTCTTTTGTAAAGTGGTAGCAATGCCATTGGTAGTCCGGTTTATAGTTGAAATTGTATCGTTTATTTGGCCATCAAGTTGTGTAATATTAAGATTAGTTGCAACAATTCTATTCTGAAGTACAGAAATCTCAGTTGAAAGTTTTTTTCTAGTTAATTCAAGAGTGGCAATATCATTTTTTAAACTTTTTGCCTTGGTGCTAGTTTTTTCAATTTGTGATTGATATTCAACTATTTCCTTTTCCAAATCAGCAATCGTTCTATTACGTTCGTCGATTTTTCCTTTTAGATCATCAACTAAATCCGCCTTAACATTTGTGAAGTTGAAAATAAAAAAGGCCACCAAAAAAATTAGCACTCTTACAGATTTTAGACGACTTATCATTCCACTATGATAGCAAATTAATAGCATAAACGAGACGTACCAAAGTCTCGTCTTTACCCAAAATTTCAGAAAGTGTAAATGGATCTGGTGATTTTTCCTTGCCAGAAAGAGCTACTCGTACTGGCCACAGAACGCTTCCCCTCCCCTCTTTTTCTGCAAAAGGCCAAAGGGACTCTTTAATAACCTCCTTGTTAAAAGAATTTGAATCAACGGCTTCAAGTATGGTCTTAACATTGATCAAGCGTTCTTTTGTTTTTAAAACATCCACTTCTCCCTTCCAAAAAATTAGATCCATTGAATACTCCGGTTTCTTAAAAAGGAAATCGTATTCACCAGATTTTAGAGAGAAGGCTAATTCGGAAAAATTTGAAATTCTCTCTGTCATCAAATTCAAAAGATTGATTTTTTCACCAATCTCATTTAAGAATGGGATGTCTCCTAATTCCTTTAAATGTAAAAATTTTTCCTCCTGTGACAAAAGCTGAATATAATGTTTATTAAACCAATTAAGTTTTTCGGTATTGAAAATTGCACCTCCCTTTTGAACTTTCTCAAGGTCAAATATTTTAATTAATTCAGAAATAGAAAAAACCTCCTTATCGTTACCGGGATTCCAGCCTATAAGGGCCATAAAATTTATAATAGAGACAGAAAGATAGCCCAATTTTCGATAATATTCCAAGGAAACAATCTCACCATGCTTACGTTTCGACAACTTGGTTCGGTCAGGAGCCAACACTAACGGCAAATGGGCGAACGTGGGCACAGGAGCACCCAACGCCTCGAAAATAAGAATATGGCGTGGAGTATTTGAAACGTGGTCTTCTCCCCTTATAACGTGAGTAATTCCCATTTCAAAATCATCTACTACTACAGCCAAATGAAATACAGGCTCATCAAGCGACTTTGCAATTACAAAATCCCCAAGTTCCGTAGTATCGAAAGTTACGTCACCTTTGATTAAATCCTTAAATGAAATTTTCTTATTTGGATTTTTAAATCTAATCACCTCCGATCTTTGACCCTCTTCAGTAACTTCCTCCTTAGAAACGAATGCTTTTCCTTCTGAAATAAGCTTTTCAATATATTTTCTATAAATTGTGCCTCTTTCGGACTGACGGTAAATCTCATCGTAGTCTAAACCAAGCCATTTCATAGTATCTAAAATAGCCTGATCGAATTCCTTTTTTGACCTTTCCTTGTCAGTATCTTCTATGCGAAGAATAAATTTACCATTGTGATTTCTAGCAAAAAGGTACGCAAAAAGTGCCGTACGAACACTGCCCATATGCATATATCCCGTTGGAGATGGGGCAAATCTAGTTACTACTTTATTTTCTCCAATTTTCGTGGTCATTCGTATTGATTCGTATATTAAACTTCGTGCGACAGTCCAATCTCTAAAAGTTTTCTTCCAATAACGTCGGCTGCATCAAGTCTTGAAAAACTCTTGGCTCCCTCACTCATCCTTTTTAACAATTCCTGATTATCCATCAAACGATTGATTTCAGACAACAAAATATTTGGGGTCAGGTTAACCTCTTCGACTACTAATGCCGCGCCACTTCTTGCGTAATTAAAAGCATTCTTTGTTTGATCGTGACTAATTGCCTCGTCCAATGGAATTATAATACTTGGCAAACCCCAGGCTGCAATTTCGAAAATGGTAGAACCGGCTCTGGAAACCACAAAAGTTGCCGCTCCAGCAGCCATCTTCATACCCAAATCATTCAAATAATCAAAAGGTTTATACCGATCTTTATTAACATTTCCGGTCAAAATAACATCAGCTGCACCAGATACTTCCAAAAAATTATTCTTACCGGTCTGATGAATAATTTGATATTTCTCTACCAAACCAGGAAGAACATCGAGAATTGTACGGTTAATCCGCTCTGATCCTTGAGAACCACCGAGCACGAAAATTGTAGGAATACTTTTTTCCAACTTTAAAAATTCATGTGCTCCCTCAGTTTGTAAATTTAAAATTTCTACTCGCAGAGGATTGCCAGTATATGCTGTTTTTCCAGTTGGAAAGTACCTAGCGGCCTCTGGATATGAAACCGCAATATCATGTGCAAATTTTGCAGCCCAAAGATTTACTCTTCCAGGAATACTGTCAGATTCGTGTATCACCACCGGAATACCGAAAAGTTTTCCAGCAAATAAAGCTGGGAAGCTCGCATACCCACCCTTTCCAAAGATAACGTCAGGATAAATTTTGAAAACTTTCCAAAGTGATTTTATAATTCCTACCGCAGTTTTAAATAAATCTAAAAAATTTAATAGGGAAAAATAGTGTCTCATTTTACCAGCCGGCATGCTTACAAATTTAATTCCTGTATTAAAAAGGGCTCTACTGTCATACGGTTCTGGTGCCATATAATAAAACTCAGGAGGCAGTAGTCTTTTTTCCTTGACGGTCTTATTGATGGCCTCAGCGACTGCAATTATGGGATAAAAGTGTCCGCCTGTCCCTCCTCCTGTAAATAAAATTTTCATATTTAATTAGTTACTTTCGGTATTTAGAAATATTTAAAATAATTCCCACCTGAACAAGCGTCAACATCATAGCTGACCCGCCGTGACTGACAAAAAGCAACGGCAAACCAGAAAGCGGTATTACGCCAAGCATTGAGGCTATATTCATAAACGATCCCGACACGATAAGTATAGCAATCCCGACAGTAAGAAGTCCACTGTACATATCAGGTGCTCTAGTCGCAATCCTAAGACTTCCCAATGTAAATAGCAAAAAAAGACTAATTATAAAAGTTCCACCGATAAAACCAAATTCTTCTGCGGCTACCGCAAATATCGAATCTCCTATAGGTTCTGGTAAATAGGAAAATTTTTGAATACTTTGACCGAAACCTCTTCCAAACAATTTACCGGAGCCTATAGAAATGAGAGACTGCTGAATCTGGTAGCCTGAACCAAGAGGGTCCGACGCAGGATTAATGAACGTTGTAATTCTCTGCATTAAATATGGACGTGAAAAAACAAGTGCAGCAAAACCTATTGCAGAAATTAGAATAATTAAAAACAAATAACGATATTTTCCGCCTGCCACAATATACATCCCCATAGCCGCCAAAAATATACTGACGAAAGTGTCGGTGTCAGGCTGTTTAAGTAAAATTACACCAACTATTGTAAGTAGTACGATTACTGGCAGTAAACCACCCTTGAATGTTGTTATCTTGTCCTTAGCGGATGTAAGCCAATGTGCGCAATAAATGACAAAAGCGACTTTCAAAAACTCTCCAGGTTGAAATGAAATTGAGCCGATAGCTATCCATCTCCTCCCTCCGCCGAAGGTCAATCCTATATTAGGCAAAAACACTAATAAAGTGACCGCAATTGAGATTAAGAAAATATAGAAGGATGCGCGTCGCCAGAACAGGTAAGGTATTTTAGATACAATATAGGCTAAAATACACCCGATAACTACTGAAGCAAACTGACTCATAGCAACCGAACTAAAACTTGCCCCATTACGAGAAAGCAAACCTAAAGATGCAGAAGTAAAAATAAGCAAACCCACTAAAATGAGAGTGCTTACAATCGATAAAAAAACTTTGTCAACTTGTCTTCCTCGTAACATTAATTTAATAATAACACAAAAATAAAATCAGTGACTTCGTGTCGTCGACGCTGTCCTTTACCGAGAGGTGAACGGTGATTTAAGATTTAATATCTACCCTACCATGGCAATAATTAGACCCACAACAGCACACATAAATCCAATAACCCAATATCGCATAGTAACTTTTGAAGCTGGCCATCCAATCGCTTCAAAATGGTGATGCAACGGAGCAACCAGAAACACCTTTTTGCCATTTCTAAACCGTTTTGAAATTAATTGGATGATATCTGAAAGAGTAGTCACCACTAAAGGCAGAGCGATAATTGGCAAAACAGCAATTCCCTTCCCTTCGGCAACAGTATCCGTGGAAAAAGCCACAATGGCCAAGGCTAAAGTTAATGACATACTGCCAGTTTCAGACATATAAAAACGAGCAGGTGGAATGTTAAACCACAAAAAAGCTAAAAGACCTCCGACAATCACAGCGCAGAAAGCCGCCAAATTTATTTGAGATTGAAAAAAAGCTATGCCAGCGTAAGCGCTAAAAATAATTGAAAATATTCCACCAGCCAAACCGTCAATGCCGTCGATAACTCCTCCGGAATATATTGCAACAGTTACAAGCAAAAAGAATGGCACAAATAACCAACCCACCTCTACCACACCCAAAAATGGCAAAGTAACTGAGGAAACTTCCAACTTAAAATAGAACCAAAAAGCGGCTAGAAGTGCTACAACAGTTACTGCAAGCAAACGCTTAACAAGTGATAGTCCACCAGAACTCCAACCATCAATACCTTTAACTTCCATATAATCATCGATAAGTCCTACCCCAGCGCCAACAAGTAGTGCAACAAACGGAAGCCAAGTCTGACTTCGACTAATAAAATCGAGCTTATGAGTTAGGTCAGTTGGAAAAAATTTTGCAATTAGCCAAATAATCAGCATCGTAAGAGCGGAAGAGACCCAAATAACAACTCCACCCATTTTTGGTGTCCCAATTTCCTTATCCTTGTGCAAACTATTAAAAATTGGAGTTCCTCTGCCGTCAGGTGCAATTGTTTTTACTTTCTTTTTCCACATCGAATTCCGGTAGAGATAACCGGTCCAGGATGGAGTAATAACAATTCCAATTAAAAATGAAATTGTCAGTGGCAGAAATATTTTTACGATGTCCATTACCATTTGAATTTAGTTTAAAATTTAGAATTCATTAAATGAATCTTAAATCATAAATCATTATTCGACAAATATTCCAAAGTTGTCCAAACAAGTTTTTCTACATCCTCAAATCTCCCCTTTTCAGTTGACCCTAAGACGGAAACAACAATAGGATGATCAATTCCTGCATCGAAGGCGATAACAAGGTTACCTCCGGCTAAATCCGTATAGCCGGTTTTTGAACCTAGTAAAGAAGGAATGTTACCGACAAAAGTATTAGTATTTTTTACGACATGTTTTAGATTGCTAAGCGATGTAAATACACGCTCATGATAACTTGTTGATCCAAAAAGTTCCGGATATTTTGTTATAGCGTTCGAAAAGAGAATTGACATATCATGAGCAGAACCATAGGCTCCTGAAACATTCACATTTTCGTCTAACCCCGTTGGGTTTAGAAAATATGTTTGAGCCAAATTCAATTCTATCGCCTTCTTATTCATCGCTTCAACAAACTGTTGTCTGCCGATTTTTTCCGAAACATCAGGCTTCCCGAAAGCTCCGGCAACTGAAGCTATTGCGTTTGCTCCATCATTGGAAGATTCTACCAGTGTCAAATTTAACAGATCTTTCAATTGCCAGCTTTCATTGCTGTACAACCCACTGTCACCTTCTGTCAAAAGAAAGCTTGGGTTGATATTTACAACGGTAGTATCAGGCAAAAGTGACAAAGCCGTAATCGCCATCATTACCTTGGTTAAAGATGCGAGTGGTAGCTGAGCACTTCCGTTACGACTAAAAATTTCCTTCTTTCCCTTCATATCATATACGTAGGCTGATCGAGCAGAAAGTTGCAAATTGCGAAATGGAGAAAGTGCAACTGCAGTTGATTCCTCTTCAGGTAACGAAAATTTTGAAGAATTTAAATCATTACCAAGTAAAAGCAAAACAGTAATTAAAACTATACCGGCAAGTCCTAGGACAGTGCCAGCAAGTGTAAATTTATTTTTTTCTTTTTGAGGCTGACTATTCCTCATGGATTTCCTCAATCAAACTTTCTGATAATGCGTCAGTGGCAGCTTCAGATGAAGTCTCAACAAAAGTATCAACTTCCTTTCTTGTTGAAACATATTCAGGCAAGTCTTCTATTCTAGCTACACCCAAATGTGAGAGTAGATCGAAAGTTGCTCTATAAAGATATGAACGAAGATCCTTAGGATTTTCAATCTTCTCCACCAAACCTCGTACAAGTAGATTTCTCAAAATAAAATTGGAATTCACACCTCTAATGTAATCAATCTCACGTCTTGAAATTGGCCCCTGATACAAAACGATTGAAAGCGTCTCAAGTCCAGCTTTTCCCAAATCACGTGTCAATTCTTCCTTAGTTAAGTTTTCAATAACATCGGATGCATCCGGAGATGTTCGAAGAGCCACTTCATCATCCTTGTAGAGCAAGGTCACTCCCCTACCCTTTAAATTATCCTCAAGAACTGCTAAAGAAATATTTATTTCTTCAGGTGTTGTTGAGAAAATTTTTGCTAATCTAGAAACCAGCATTGGTTCAGCCTTCCAAAAAAGTACAGATTCAATTTTTGCTTCAAGTGTCATATGTGAAATTTTGAAAATATATTATAACACAAACTATTTAAATTTAACATAGAGTAAAAAGCTATAACCACTGAACTTCAAACTCTGAACAAATCTAGAAATTTTATTGTTTTAAATTTTATAATTTTAAAGTTAAGGTTTGCTTGTAATTTTATACCTGCAATTTAATATTTAGGTACTCCTACTTGATCGGTCTCCATCACAATATCTTCAAAATGTTTGTCCTGCGACACGGAAATCACTCCTTGTTTAACCAACTCTAACATAGCAAGAAAGCTTACAATTACATGGACCTTGCTTGCCTTATCATTCTTGGAAAAATCTCGGAAACTCATTCTCAAAGCGTTTGTGACACGACTAGTCAAATGATTAATCATCTCCTCCAAACTCATCACTTTATCGATAACTACCTTCGGTAAAAACTCCTTCTTTGGTAAATTTCTTAAAACCTCTTTAACCGCTTCAAAAATCGAAACTAATGTAATCACTTTGTCTGGAGAGAATACCGGTTCAATTTTTCTTGGTTCCGGATTAAAAGAAATTTTTTTACCAAAAATAGCCTTTACACCAAGGCTCAATTCTCTTACTTTCTGATAAACCTTTAGACGTCTTTCAAGATCTGCGATATCCCCACGTTCATCGGAAGTCAACTCCAAATTCGGCAACAAAGACTTTGATTTTATTAAAACCAAAGTCGAGGCTATCAGTACAAAATTTGCACTATCTGCAATTGGAAAATGTTCCAGAGCTTTTACGTAAGCTAGATAAGCATCAGCAACTTTTGAAAGAGAAATGTCGTTAATGAAAAGCTTACGCTTCTCAATGAGATTTAGAAGCACATCTAGAGGTCCTTCAAACTGCTCATGTTTTACTTGAAAAACCATTCTTTATTTTTTGTTAGCAAGTACAATTATCTTCCGCTTGCTGACATTTCTTACATTTTACACGCATCTTTCCTCCTGCGCCAACTTACGCCAATGGTCAGTGTCATAGACGGCAGACAACTTACCACACATTGGACGCTTAAAACCGTCACTTTCAGCATGACAGTGAGAACAGTATGCAGATGAAATATTTTTTACTACGCTGTGTTGTTCCATTATTTTTTTATTTGCCAAGCTTTATCCCCAATTCTTTGAGCTGTTTTGCACTTACTTCACTTGGCGCATTCATCATAAGATCGCGACCTTCACCATTTTTAGGATAAGCAATAACTTCACGAATATTCGGCTCGCCCATCATAAGCATAACAATACGATCAATACCTGGAGCAAAACCTCCGTGTGGCGGCGCGCCGTACTTAAAAGCTTCAATCATATGAGCAAATTTTATCTGTTGTTCCTCCTCAGAGACACCGAGAAGTTCAAAAACTTTTTTCTGAATATCAGATTTGTGAATTCGAATACTGCCGGAAGAGAGCTCGTAACCGTTGAGAACCAAGTCGTAGGAATTTGCGTGAATTGAAAATAGATTTTCATCCTTTGGCCCTGTTGCCAACATGAATTTTGAAACGTCCTCATCTTTAATCGAACAGAAAGGGTGATGAGCAGCTTGAATACCACCATCGTCAGTTTTTTCAAACATTGGAAAATCTGTAATCCAAACAAAAGCTAACTCATTTGAGTCATTTTTATTTATCCGAAGGTCAGGTTTATCTGAACCATACTTCTTCATACATTCGTCATATGTCATCCTAGGAAAAGGAATTGAAGAAATTTTCTTTTCCGGGAAAAGGGTTTGCACAAGCTCAATAAACATTGGCTCGGTATAAGAAAGAATGTCTTCTTGATTTACAAACGACATTTCAAAGTCGAGCTGAGTAAATTCCGGCTGGCGATCACCTCGAAGGTCCTCGTCACGCATGCAACGGGCGATTTGGAAGTATCGTTCAAAACCTGCGACCATAGAAAGTTGCTTAAACTGTTGTGGCGATTGAGGAAGTGCATAGAACTTGCCATTCTCAAGTCTTGAAGGAACTAGATATTCGCGAGAACCCTCAGGAGTACCTTTCATCAAAATTGGAGTTTCAATTTCCACGAAATCATTCTTATGCATATATTCACGAAAAAAAGTAATGATCTTATCGCGCATGCGAATGTTGTGCTGGAGACGTGGACGTCGAAGATCAAGGTAACGGTACTTAAGGCGAATCTCCTCCCCAATTTCGGTACCATCACTTCGCACGTCAATCGGCGGAGTCAAAGCTTCGTTTAAAACTTCAATCTCAAGTACCTCAAGTTCCACAGTACCATTCGGTTCGTCCTTATTGACCATTCTCTCAGGGCGCAAGTTTACCTTGCCCTTAACACTCAAAACCCACTCAGAACGTACGATATTAGCCAAAACGTGTGCTTCCTTATGACTAGGTAACGCCACCATCTGGACCTTGCCTGAAGCGTCACGGAGGTCAATGAAAATAAGCTTGCCATGATCACGACGAACATCCACCCATCCTGCAAGCGTAACATCCTCCCCCACTTTCTTCGGTAAGTCCTTAATATACGTACGATTTTTCATAA